>NZ_JACJUZ010000076.1:0-24981 GCF_014299995.1 Sphaerospermopsis sp. LEGE 00249
CAGGTTATTTTCCTGTAAGGGCGAAGCATTCGGGCGATAAATTATCAATTTTGATCACAGGTTATTTTCCTGTAAGGGCGAAGCATTCGGGCGATAAATTATCAATTTTGATCACAGGTTATTTTCCGAATGCTTCGCCCCTACTTCGCCCCTACTTCGCCCCTACGACTCCTGAATTCTGCTGTACTTTGCGTAGCTGAATTACTACTTAAAAAGCCCATGATCGCCTAAAATTTGCTACTCATGAGCTAAATTAACTTATTTATGTGAAAACTGCAAACTAAAGAGCTAAATGACCTAATTCTTGGAAAAGAGGGGGATATTCAAAAAACAAACCAATAATTATTCTTCTTCCTCCTCTTCTTCTTCATATTGTTCAAAAATTTCGTCTATCAGTTCTTCTGCTCGCTCATCGGAAATTTTTAATGCTTCCTGAAGTTCAAAGAGATAATCTTCTTCTGATTCGGGTATGTCTTCTTCCATTCCCAGGATCAAAATAGCTGTGATATAGGCAGTTTCACGATAACTCTTTTTTGTTAAGGATGCGATCGCACTAGGAATTAAATTCTCTACTTTTTCTTCCTCTATCAAGGTGTTGACTTTTGCTGTTAACTTATCAAAGTCTTCCTCAGAGTAACTTGCAAACAGTTCAATACCTTCTAACATTTCTGGTAAGGGGTATTCTTCGGGGGTAATAATACCTTCATCCTCACCAGAAGCGGAAAAAAGTCCGATAATGACGATCGCCACTTCTGGTTCTAGTTTAACTGGAGTTTTGATTTTGCTTTTAACCAACTCACTTTTAGACATGATGATCCTTTTGACAGACTATTATTTAGATTCCCAAATCATTGCATAAAATCACAGAGACTGTTACTTTTTTTCATACATTTGCACACAGAAGTTATGTTTTTAACATCAAAAAGATTTTAGCTAAACTCAAAAGCTATATACCCAATCTAGAAGGTGATTTTCACACAATATCCCCGACTTCTTGCAGAAATCAGGGATCTGATTCTGGTTATATGACTTACAACTTATTCCCGCACTCAGCACAGAAATTATGACTGGGTGGGTTTTTTGTACCACAATGGTTGCAGTAAACTGGCTCAACTGCGGTTTTTGGTGCTGGCTTTGGTAAACCAAACATCTGGGCGTTACTCTTACCAGGCGCTACCATTGGATAGCAGTTTTCATCTTTAGTAACACGCACATCTACCACTACAGGTCCATTGTGTGCCAGCATTTCCGCGATTTTATCCGCTAACTCTTCTCTGGTATTAATCACCATACCTTTAATACCATAAGCCTGTGCCAAGAGTTCAATATCTGGCATCCCTACTTCCATGTTAGAGCAGGAATAACGCTCACCGTAAAAGGCTTGTTGCCACTGGCGCACCATTCCCTGCCAACCGTTATTTAAAATTACGGTCTTGACATTTATCCCATATTGTGCTAAAGTCCCCAGTTCTTGTAAACACATTTGGAAACTAGCATCACCACTGATACAGATTACCTCTTCATCAGGGAAAGCCACCTTTGCACCCATCGCCGCAGGTACACCAAAACCCATTGTTCCTAAACCTGCACTAGAGATCCAGCGTCTTGGTCCATTCTTCAAAAATTGGGCTGCCCACATTTGATGTTGTCCCACATCAGTGGTATAAAATGCGTTGGGTGCTTGGCGACCAACTTCCACAATTACCTCTTGGGGAGAAATGCTATCAGCGTGATGAGGTACAACCAAAGGATAATCCTGTTTCCAACGGTTAATTAAATTCAACCATTCTTGATTTTGGTTAGGTGTTACCTTGCCGTTTGCGCTTTGACATCGCCGCAATAAATCTTGTAAAACGTTTTTGACATCACCGACAATAGGCACATCAGGAACACGGTTTTTACCTACTTCTGCTGGATCAATATCAATGTGAATAACTTTAGCGTGGGACGCAAACTCATCTAATTTACCTGTTACCCGGTCATCAAATCTTGCACCAACACAAATCAGTAAATCACAATCTGTCACCGCAAAGTTAGCGTAAGCTGTTCCGTGCATTCCCAACATTCCCACAGATAGGGGATGATGTTCATCAAATGCACCGATACCCATTAAGGTTGTGGTGACAGGGATATTAAATAATTCTGCTAATTGTTTAACTTCTTCGTGAGCATTAGCCGCGATCGCACCCCCACCCACATACAATAAAGGACGACGACTTTCACGAATTAACTGGATAGCTGCATTAACTTGTCTGGGGTTGCCTTTAACTGTGGGACGATATCCTGGTAACTTCACTGAACCTGGTTCTACAGGCACATAATCAAATTCTTCTAAAGCCACATCTTTAGGAACATCTATCAAAACAGGTCCAGGTCTACCCGTACTAGCAATGTGAAACGCTTCCGCTACAATTCGTGCCATGTCTTTAGGATCACGCACTACATAAGAATGCTTCACAATCGGTAGAGTAATCCCGTAAATATCTGTCTCCTGGAAAGCATCAGTACCAATTGCAGCCCGTGGTACTTGTCCAGTGACAATAATCATGGGAATAGAATCCATGTAAGCAGTTGCAATACCCGTTACTAGGTTAGTTGCTCCAGGACCAGAAGTACCAAAACATACTCCTACCTTGCCAGTTGCACGGGCATAACCATCAGCAGCATGGGAAGCACCTTGTTCGTGTCTGACAAGAATGTGTTTAATTGTACCAGTTTCCTCTACTTTGTAAAGGTCATCATAAATCGGTAGAATTGCCCCACCGGGATAACCAAAAATGTACTCAACACCATGACGAAGGAGACTATCTAACAAAGCAAAACCGCCAGTTGCCCGTTTTGGAGTTACAGGGGTAGATTTAGAGACAGCAGACTGTTTCTGATTTTCCGATTGTGGGAGACTGATTTGAGAAGACGATGGCACGGTTAACCTCAAAATATAACTAAAAGTTAAGCCTTAGATTTTGTATTTAGAATCTCATTTTAATTGAAAAATTCCCCTTGATGCTGAAATAATCTTGATTTATCAACATAAAGGATTACTATTTTACAAGTTTTAGATCAAATCTTGCAAGACTTTCCGGGTATTTTGCCAAGTCCAGAAACCAATCAATACTACAGTGATACTCATACCAAAAAGAACTGTTGCCAAGCCAAAAGCATTAACCAGCTTGGTTGTAATCAATAAAGGTGCGGACAGCGCAATATTAATGGCATGATTTTGAAAGCCAAATACCTTACCGTGCATTGCTGGGGGTGTGTGTTGTTGAATTAAGGTTTGCATCGGCACGTTAATTAATGCTGCACCTAAACCCAAGAAAACACAAAGTCCTAACACTAAAAATAAATTATGAGTAACAATAAACATTCCCAGTGCCAAGGCCATAAACATAAAACCAATTAACGGCAAGGGTTTATGATGCAGTTTATGTCCAAAATGTCCCAAAATTCCTGCGCCTAAAACCATTCCCACACCGGCAGCAGCAACAAAGAAACTAAAATCAGTTTGTTCTAAGTTCAATCTAGCAGCTAATCTAATAGATAATTCTAATAATGCCGCAAACACGCAATACAAAGCGACAATTTGTAACATCGCATTCCAGACTAAGCGGTTTTGTTTTAGATATTGCCAACCTTGTAAAAATTCGGTGATAGGATTAGCTACGGATGTTTGCCTATGTTCTGTAAACCGAATTGGCAACATGATGATAGCTGATAACAGATAGAAACCACCTACTAATAGTTCTTTGCCAAAATCAGAGTTTAAATATTCCGCCCAGTCTAAAATTGGCTTTCCCACAGCATAACCAACTATCAATGCTCCCATCATGGTGCTGCTAAATAAAGCATTAGCGGCCATTAAATTCTCTCGTTGCACCATTAGGGGAATAGTAGCTTGTTCCGCTGGGGCAAAAAACTGAGTTACCGAGGAGATACCAAAATTCAGTGCTAACAATATTCCTAACTGCCTGGGCAAGAAAGCTATACTTAATGTCAACAAGCCCCGCACGACATCAGAACCCACCATAATTAGCTTTTTGGGCATCCTATCAACAATCACACCACCAGCAGAACCGAAAAAAATCGCTGGTAGGGTAAAAGCCATATACATATAAAAGCGCCCTGTGCCTTCTGGTAAACTGGCAGGTAAGTATTTTTTCTCTAACAAATCAATCATTAAAATCAATAAAACCTTATCTGCTAACTGGGAAATGAGTTGCCCAATCCACAGGAGCATAAAATTACGGTTTTTTAGCAGTGCGCCAAAGCCAGTATTAACAGCAGTCGGTTCAGTGGGAAACATCACTAATTGGGAATTGGGAATTGGGAATTGGGAATTGGGAATTGGGAATTGGGAATTGGGAATTGGGAATTGGGAATTGGGAATAAATAATTATCTATTCACTGTCACCAGTCACCAGTCACCAGTCACCAGTCACCAGTCCCCTGTTATTCATAACTTTTTAACAATATATGCAAAAACTCAGCCGCATTCAGGGATTTTTGGGAGTGGGAAAACCGAATTGATGGATCTGTCCAGTTACCTTGTACTGTTTGGGGCGATCGCCACATTGATAAATGATCAACTGGTGGATCGGCATAAAAGTTATCTTCCCCAATACCTAAAATAGCAGAACTCCAATGGGTAAAATAACCATGACTCAGGCGATGTATGGGAAAATTTCCCCATAATGGCACGCCCCAGCCATCTATAGCTATTAAGGCTTTCACATTACCACCTTGAAGTTGCCATGTTGTAGCTGCCGCGATCGCACCTACTACACCGGCACTAAAACCAATGAATATAACAGGGGATTCTAGCTTATTATTCAGGCGATCGCGCAAAAACAGTAAAATATGAAGTGCTGATAAAGTGAAAATCCCCTCTCCCGGAAAAACCAGTATATTTAATAACTGCTGATCACCTCTCTCTACATTGGGGTTAAACAAGCTGCTGACAAAGCTTTGCGTTAATTCTATTTCATGAATACCTGGACAAATAATAATATTCATTAGCTTTTATGGTTAAAGATCAACAACCTATGGCATTTGCTCGGTTAATTGTAAGTTAATTGTTAATTTTTACTGGTTAATTGTAAATTTTTCATGATCAGATGTATATTTTTATGTTCACATCTATCCTATCCCCCTGGATGGGATAATAATTAACTAATATGGCGAATTATAGGGTTATACCCAGTGAGGATGTCGCCATTTCGCTTATATTGAGGGAATTATTGTGGTTGCAACTCCAGAAAAAATGCAACATACTCACGAGCATCTACCAGTCCATGATCGCATAGCTGTACTGCTCATGGGTTATGGTGAAGTCGAGAGCTATGAAGATTTTGCCAATTATAATGAACAAGCTTTAAATCTACTTACTGCCAAATTTGCACCAGTACCAACTTGGATTTATCCCACTTTAGCCAAGATTTTAGCTATATTTGATCGTCATGAATGGGGACATACCCATCATGATTTTATCTCACCCCATAATGCCATTTTTGAACAGCAACGGGCAGGAATTGAACACGAATTACAACATAAATGGGGCGGTGGTGTTCAAGTTTTCAAAGCTTTTAACTTTTGCGCTCCTTTTTTACCGCAACAAGTTTTAGCAGAAATCAAAAATCAAGGCTTTGAAAAAATATTGATCTATCCTTTGTTAGTGGTAGATTCTATTTTTACCAGTGGTATTGCTATTGAACAAGTTAATAATGCTTTGGCTGAATTAGCTGATGGTGATGAACATTGGGTGAAAGGAATGCGTTATATTCCTTCTTTCTACAATGAGCCGGAATATATCAATTTAATGGCGCAAATAGTAGAAGAGAAAATCAATTCTGACTTAGCCAATGCCTATTTACCATCACAAATTGGTATTGTGTTGATGAATCATGGATGTCCACACAAAGCCAAAGGTTTTACATCAGGAATTGATGAAAGTCAAGCACTTTACGAATTAGTGAGAGAGAAATTAATTCACCGTTATCCTTTAATTTCTGTCGGTTGGTTAAACCACGATACACCATTAATTGAATGGACTCAACCCAATGCCACCCAAGCAGCTAACAATCTGATTCAATTAGGTGCAAAAGTGGTAATGTTTATGCCCATAGGTTTTGCCACAGAAAATCATGAAACCTTGTTAGATGTACATCACATTATTCATGATTTAGAAAAACAGCATTCTGGTGTGGACTATTTACAAATGGCTTGTGTAAATGATGATCCCCGCTTTTTGGATATGGCTGCGGAATGGGCAAATATTCACATTCAAGAATTAATGGCAGCAGAAGGTAAGGAAGTTAATGTACAGTTAGCTATACATCATCATCACCATCATTAGGTGATTGGGGACTGGGGACACTTCGACAAGCTCAGTGCATCGCTGGGGACTGGGGACTGGGTAATTGGTAATGGGTAATTGGTGACAGGTGAAAGATTAATTTTTGTCTGTCACTTTTTCGTGTAAGCTGTAATTTTTATCGGGAATTAGTTACAATATAGGTATTAGTTTTGGGAAAAGATGATGATACAAACTAATATATAGGACTCCTATTTGATTAATGAATAGATTATTATTAGATACTCATGCTTTTATATGGTTTGTCTCGAATGATGTCACCCTACCAGGGTTTTAGTTAGTCGTGATGCGGCTTTTGATGCCTATTCTATTCAGCGTTTGTGGTCATGAAGAAGGCTAATACTCCCATTTATTGAAAATTTTACTTGCTTCAATTCACAAAAATACTCTACTCACTCTAATAACCAATCAAACAATTCTTTTACAGTCAGATGAAAATCTTTGGCAAATTCTGGTACTGGCAAACGTGCATTTGGTTGATCATAAAATGCCGTTGGTTGATCTGGAAAATAAACAAATATAGATTGTTCTTGTGGATCAATTAGCCAGCCCATCTGAGTTCCATAATTGAGACAGTGTAAAATATTTTTAATAACTTTAGTTTGGCTTTGATCAGGTGAGAGAATTTCAATAGTCCAATCTGGAGCGATCGCAAAAACATTGGCAACTCTGCCATTTTCCTGACGGGGAATTTTATCCCAACAGAAGACAGAAATATCAGGTACAATTGAACGTCCACCAAAAGTACAACGCAATTCTGAAAAAGCTCTGGCAATCTTTTGAGGTTTTAATATTAAATTAATTGCAGGTGATAACTCAGTTTGAATTACACTATGTTCTCCTTGTGGCATTGGTTTTTGGATGATGCTCCCATCAATATATTCGCTTGCAGGTTCGGTTTCTGGCAGTTCTAGGAATTGTTCTAGGGTGATAATTTGAGCAGGTGTTTGTACCATTTGCAGGTTTCCTTATTTTATTGATGAGGGAGAATAAATTGTAAAGATGAGTTTTGTTTTGTGTCAACAATCAACGGTTCGACTCCGCTCACCGACCACGGTTCGACTCCGCTCACCGACCACGGTTCGACTCCCCTCACCGACCACGGTTCGACTCCCCTCACCGACCACGGTCAACGGTCAACAATCATAGAAGTTATCATCAAATCAACCTTACTTAAACTTTTATGACTAAATGGTTTAACACCGCAGGCCCTTGTAAACCGGATATCCACTATACCCTACCCACCACCGAACGGTTACCCCAATTAAAACGCCTGATTGACCAACAAAATTACTTTGTCATCCATGCACCCAGACAAACAGGTAAAACCACTGCCATGCTTACCCTAGCACAGGAATTAACAGCTAGTGGTAAATATACCGCCGTTATGGTATCCGCAGAAGTAGGCTCTGCTTTTCCCGATCAGCCAGAAGTAGCAGAAAGAAGGATTTTAGATGCTTGGCAAGATGCTATTGACTGTTGGCTACCAACAGAATTACAACCACCTTTCTTAACTAATGGTAATCCACCTCAACGTATTGGCTCTTTCCTCAAATCCTGGGCGGAAACTTCTCAGCGCCCCTTGGTGGTGTTTATTGATGAAATTGACTCTCTGCAAAATCAAACTTTAATTACTGTTTTAAGACAGTTAAGGGACGGTTTCCCCCGTCGTCCCCAGAGTTTCCCTCAATGTGTGGCTTTAATTGGGATGCGGGATGTACGTGATTATAAGGTAGCTGCCGGTGGTAGTGATAGGTTAAATACCTCTAGCCCCTTTAATATCAAGGTGGAATCTATAACTTTAAGTAATTTTACTTTAGAAGATGTAAGTAATCTATACAAACAACACACTCAAGCCACAGGGCAAATATTTACCCCCGAAGCCATTAACCACGCTTACTATTTAACCCAGGGTCAACCTTGGTTAGTTAATGCGATCGCCCGTCAAGTTACAGAATACTTAGCAGAAGATGTAAATATCCCCATCACGGTAGATTTAATTAATCAAGCTAAAGATATCTTAATTCAAAGGCAAGACACCCATTTAGATAGTTTAGCAGAGCGATTACGGGAAGATAGGGTAAAAGCCATTATAGAACCTATTTTATCTGGGGAAGAATTACCCAACACACCGGAAGACGATCGCCGTTATCTGTTAGATTTAGGTTTAGTGATTCGCAGTCAAGAAGGTGGGTTAAAGGTAGCTAACCCCATTTATCAAGAAGTCATCCCCAAGGTGTTATCCCAGGGTACTCAAGATAGTTTACCGATGATTCAACCTAGTTGGTTAACACCCACAGGGGAATTAAACCCCCAAATTCTATTAGAAACTTTTTTAGACTTTTGGCGACAACACGGGGAACCATTATTCAAAAGCACTCCCTACCCAGAAATAGCCCCCCACTTAGTATTAATGGCATTTTTACACCGTGTGGTTAATGGTGGTGGCAGCTTAGAACGGGAATACGCCATAGGCTCTGGCAGAATGGATATATGTCTGCGTTATGGGGATGTAGTCTTAGGGATGGAATTAAAGGTATGGAAACAGGGTAAACCCGACCCCTTACCCAAAGCATTGGTACAATTAGATAAATATTTATCAGGATTAAATTTAGATACAGGATGGTTAGTCATATTTGACCGTCGCCCTGACTTACCCCCCATCAGCGATCGCACTACCACGGAAATAGCTATGAGTCCCCAAGGGAGAAATATTACAGTCATTCGGGGGTAGGTTTGGATTTTTTGATGGTCAACGGTTCGACTCCGCTCACCGACCACGGTTCGACTCCGCTCACCGACCACGGTTCGACTCCGCTCACCGACCACGGTTCGACTCCGCTCACCGACCACGGTTCGACTCCGCTCACCGACCACGGTTCGACTCCGCTCACCGACCACGGTTCGACTCCGCTCACCGACCACGGTTCGACTCCGCTCACCGACCACGGTTCGACTCCGCTCACCGACCACGGTTCGACTCCGCTCACCGACCACTGGGGGTAAGATCCCCGACTTCTTAAATAATTGGCATAATCTCATATAATTTGTCCAGAAGTCGGGGATCTGAGTGACAACGAAGATCATGTACTTGATTATCTTGACGGAATGCGGTCGCCAAGCGTTGCTACAAGCAGATCGCGGGTGAGTAAGATCCCCGACTTCTTAAATAATTGGCATAATCTCATATAATTTGTCCAGAAGTCGGGGATCTGAGAAGCGCTGCTGCTCAGTGCATCCGGGGAATAAATTAAGCGTCTCATAGCCAAAGTCCACTAAAAGTGGACTGGTAGGTTACAAAAAATACTCTAGGCAATGATTGTTAGCCCTATGTATTATGTTATATTTAACACATAGTCGGATTTATCCGACTTAAGCTATTAGACGGGGGTTTCTAACCCCCGGCTCCCGGTGGTCGTAGCTCTTAACCCCTGACCCGTCAACCGTCAACAGTCAACCGTCAACAACCCTCACAAGATTATGGTCAGAAGTGGGGGATATGAGGATTCACCCCACGGACAATATCCCCGACTTCTATAGAGATTTATGGTTACCTGACAAGATTATGGTCAGAAGTCGGGGATATGAGGATTAACGCCCCCGCCAAATCTTGATGGTACCATCCCCACTCCCAGAGACTAGGGTTTTACCATCGGGGCTGAAGGCTACTGAGTAAACCGACTCTGAATGTCCGGTGAGGGTGGCGATTGACTTGCCGGTGGCGACATCCCACAGTTTGATGGTGTTATCGTGACTCCCAAAAGCTAAGGTTTTACCATCGGGGCTGAAGGCTACTGAAATAACCAAAGTTGAATGTCCCGTGAGGGTGGCGATTTCTCTCCCGGTGGCGACATCCCACAGTTTGATGGTGTTATCAAAACTCCCAGAAGCTAAGGTTTTACCATCGGGACTGAAGGCTACTGAACTAACCCCATCTGAATGTCCGGTGAGGGTGGCGATTGACTTGCCGGTGGGGACATCCCACAGTTTGATGGTGTTATCAAAACTCCCAGAAGCTAAGGTTTTACCATCGGGACTGAAGGCTACTGAAATAACCCTAGATGAATGTCCGGTGAGGGTGGCGATTGACTTGCCGGTGGCGACATCCCACAGTTTGATGGTGTTATCCAAACTCCCAGAGGCTAAAGTTTTACCATCGGGGCTGAAGGCTACTGAATTAACCCACTCTGAATGTCCGGTGAGGGTGGCGATTGACTTGCCGGTGGCGACATCCCACAGTTTGATGGTATCATCCCCACTCCCAGAAGCTAAGGTTTTACCATCGGGGCTGAAGGCTACTGAATTAACCAAATATGAATGTCCGGTGAGGGTGGCGATTGACTTGCCGGTGGCGACATCCCACAGTTTGATGGTGTTATCATAACTCCCAGAAGCTAAGGTTTGACCATCGGGGCTGAAAGCTACTGAACGAACCAAGCTTGAATGTCCCGTGAGGGTGTTAACTAAGGTAGAACTTGACCAGGGAACCACCCGCGCCCGTCGGGAGAGGTCAGGGATTTTCTCTATAGGGATACCCTGCACCCCTTGTATTTTTGTGGAGTCCAGTTCCGATTTACCATAGATGCCAATGACAAACCCCCGCTGGTCAAAAATTGGTCCGCCACTGACTCCCTTTTGGGGTTTACCGGACATAATTAAGTCGTATCCTTGCTTTTCTCCCTGACTGCGGGATGTCAGTTGATCTTCTGTAAACTTATACTGTCTAGGATTGGTATTTTTGGAGGCATTGGCGGGAAACCCGGCATAATATAGGGGAGAACCATTGTTGACTGTGCGGGAATCTGCTACCGCTGCCACTCTATACTCTTTAGTGCTGGTGAAAGTAATGATGGCTAAATCTAATCCTCGTAGGCGCTCAATTTTGTCAATCTCGTGGCTTTCTCCATCCCCAGTAATTATCTCGTAATCCCCAGTAATTACCTGATTGTCCCCTGGCTTTTTCACAACATGAAAGGCAGTCAGGACAGTATAAACATTACCTTGACGATTAATCATTACCCCAGAACCTACACCATCCAAGCCACCGATATTGACGGTGATTTGTCGGGCAATGTTGTTAATTTCGGCTGCTGGCACCCTGGGTATTGTCACTGGGTTAACGGCTAGGACTGGTTGTAAATACACTACTGCTGCTGTGGTAGCGCCTAAAATTACTGCTAGTTCGGGGGTAAATTTCATAGATAATCTATCACCTGAAGGTAAACTGGCCAGGGAAAAAATCACTGACGGGAATACCCCAACTATATTGAATAATGGTGGCTACATCCCTGGGGTTAACAGAAGAGCCATCGGCAAATACATAGGAATTACCCCAAATAGGTTGGGCATGAAGTCCGTTAATACCTACTACTTCGCCTCTACAGTTCAACAATGGTCCACCGCTCATACCTTTAATTACATCACTGGTGTAACCAATGCGGTATCCCCCCTCTAGGGGTTTGGGTAATATCTGGGTGATTTCACCGGGTTTAATGGCTAAGTTGCCATCAGCCGGGGTTTTACGTCTGGTTTGTCCAGGGGCTTCTGGAGACAGGGGGAAACCAGCGGCCATGACAAAGCCTGAACGGGGAGCAACATTTGCCATGGTGGCAGGGTTGTAATGTCCCCTATGGTATTTAAACTGTAACAGGGCTAAATCTTTACCAAGGAAATGGGTTTTATCCTCTACAGCGGTAACGGTGTGATATAAACGTCTTCGGCTGTTCAACTCCTGGGATAAGTCTTCACCCTCAATGTATTGTTGCACTAAATATTTATATTCATATTGATATTCATATTGATATTCAAAGTCAGTATTTTCCCCAAAGGAGGGAGCGGTGAAGCTGAAATAATCGTATAAAGAGGGAATTTGTCCGGTTTTATCCCCTAAAGATTCTAAAACCCGCGCCTCCCGTTCAAAGGCTTTTTCAATAGCTTGTTTTATCGCTGCTTTTTGTTCGGGTGTTTTGTCTGCACCTAAATTTTTAGGATTAATATACAATCTTTTAATCACACAATAATCTTGATTCAAGCGTCCTAAGTTAACAGCTTGAAAAGTTTCCCCAAACCCTCCTTTACCCAGGGGCTTTATGGGTTGATACCGCCCCTTTGAACTTGATAGAATCAGGGGCATTCCACAGGCTTGACAGGTGGGGTCATTCTCTTCTAAGTGGTTTTCAGGTTTGGGGCAGCCTAGCCTGGTACAATAATATGCTTGGGGAGGCATGGTAGTGAGGTTGGGTAATATTCATAGTTACTAAAAATATAATCACATTATAGTTAGTTAATGAACCGCTGTATAAAACCTACTGAAATATAGGACTAATATAGGACTCCTATTTGATTATTGAAAAAAACTCCATACACCAAAATTCTCTAAAAGCCTCTTGCCTCTTGCCTTCTTTCCCAATCACCAATCACCAATCACCAATCACCCATCACCAATCACCCATCACCCATCACCCATCACCCATCACCCATCACCAATCACCCATCACCAATCACCAATCACCAATCACCAATCACCAATCACCAATCACCAATCACCAATCACCAATCACCCATCACCCATCACCCATCACCCATCACCCATCACCAATCACCAATCACCAATCACCAATCACCCATCACCCATTAACAATTTCTCATAGCTCGAAGTTAAACTAGATAAGAAAACAGTAATTTCCAGTTATTGCTATTTCTGTAAGAAGAATAGGCATAAAACCAAAAATTCGCTTATGCCAAAATTAAAAGGGTAAATATTATGACAAAAGTTGCTAAAAAGGCATTGAACAAACAGCATCAAACAAAGCGAGTAGCTTGGACTGGGGCATTAGCAGCCGCTATGATCATGTTGCCGGGAATGTTTGGGGGTAGTCCCGTCTTGGCACAAAAAGCAGAACGTAACTCTTTATCTTACGGGGAATTGCTGCAAAAAACCGAGCAAGGGCTGGTTAAAAGAGTCGAAATTGATGAAACCGAACAAATAGCTAAAGTTTATTTAGCAGACCAAAAACCCGATACACCACCTATAGCGGTACGGCTTTTAGATCAAAACTCGGAGTTAATAAACAAACTCAAAGAAAAAAATGTTGAGTTTGGTCAGGTTTCCTCTGCTAATAGTAGAGCAGCCGTAGGATTATTAATCAACCTGATGTGGATTTTACCACTGGTGGCGTTAATGCTGTTGTTCCTGCGCCGTTCTGCCAATGCTTCTAACCAAGCTTTGAATTTTGGTAAATCTCGCGCTCGGTTTCAAATGGAAGCGAAAACCGGAGTAAAATTTGATGATGTGGCGGGAATTGAAGAAGCCAAGGAAGAATTACAGGAAGTAGTTACTTTTTTGAAACAACCAGAAAAATTTACCGCAGTGGGGGCGAAAATTCCCAAAGGCGTGCTGTTAGTTGGACCCCCAGGTACAGGTAAAACTTTACTAGCAAAAGCGATCGCCGGTGAAGCTGCTGTACCATTTTTCAGTATTTCCGGTTCAGAATTTGTAGAAATGTTTGTGGGTGTGGGTGCTTCCCGTGTCCGTGACTTGTTCAAAAAAGCCAAAGATAACGCTCCTTGTATTATCTTTATAGATGAAATTGATGCAGTAGGTAGACAGCGGGGTGCAGGTATCGGTGGTGGTAATGATGAGAGAGAGCAAACCTTAAACCAACTATTAACAGAAATGGATGGTTTTGAAGGTAACACAGGTATTATTATTATTGCCGCTACCAACCGTCCTGATGTCTTAGATTCAGCCTTGTTGCGTCCTGGTCGTTTTGATAGACAAGTTATTGTCGATGCACCAGACTTAAAAGGACGTTTGGAAATCTTGCAAGTTCATGCACGGAATAAGAAATTAGATCCGAGTGTGTCCTTAGATGCGATCGCCCGACGGACTCCTGGTTTTACCGGTGCAGACTTAGCTAACCTCCTCAATGAAGCAGCTATTCTCACAGCTAGAAGACGCAAAGAAGCAATTACCATTTTAGAAATAGATGATGCTGTAGATCGGGTAGTTGCGGGAATGGAGGGTACTGCTTTAGTAGACAGTAAAAACAAACGTTTAATTGCTTACCATGAAGTGGGACACGCTTTAATAGGTACATTGGTTAAAGACCATGATCCAGTCCAAAAAGTTACCCTCATTCCCCGGGGACAAGCATTAGGTTTAACTTGGTTTACACCCAATGAAGACCAAGGTTTAATTTCCCGTTCCCAAATTTTAGCCCGAATTATGGCAGCTTTAGGCGGTCGTGCGGCTGAGGAAATAGTGTTTGGCAAACCGGAAGTTACCACAGGTGCGGGTAATGATTTGCAACAAGTGACAAACATGGCCAGACAAATGGTAACAAGGTTTGGGATGTCTGATTTAGGTCCATTATCCTTGGAAAGTCAAAATAATAGTGATATATTTTTGGGACGTGACTGGGGAAATAAATCAGAATATTCTGAAGAAATTGCTGGTAAAATTGATGCTCAAGTCAGAGAGATTGTTAGCAATTGTTATGTGAAGGTAAAAGAATTACTGCAAGAAAACCGCATGATTATGGAGCGTTTAGTTGATATGTTAGCGGAAGAAGAAACCATTGATGGAGATGTTTTCCGCAAAATTGTAGAAGAGAATATTCAAGATCGGGTGCAAGATCAAAAGTTAGCTGTTTATCATTAGACATCTGGTGGAGGAGATCAAGGAGTCAGGAGTTCAAGAATATCAAGGAGTTTTTTGTATTTGGAAACGAGGTAAAAACCAACAAAGTGCAAGGTTTTCCTACTCATAGTTTCCAAAACCTTGCACCTATTTTCTTTGTTATCACCCTCAAACTCTTTATTCATAGTGGGTTTCAGTTTATTCAGCAAACCCTAAGTAGGGGTTGCTGAGAAAGTCTTTCCGTGAGGGCATAGGAGTCAGGAGTCAGGAGTCAGGAGTCAGGAGGAGATTGGAAAATTTCTTTGCCATCTCTTGAAATCCCAAAAAATGCACACTTTTTCCGGTATACCCTTCAAAACCCTTGCACTAATTTCTGTGTTTATCAGCCTCTAACCTTTGATATATCAAGGTTTTAGGTTTATTCAGCAAACCCTAAGTATTAAGTTATGGGGAATTGGGAATTGGGAATTGGGAAAATACAGCACTTCCCGGTGTTATGAGGTACAGAGATGAATCATAAAACTCTTGTGGTGCGGGCATACTTCGACAAGCTCAGTACAAGTCTTGCCCGCTACTGGTGTACTTCACTTATATGAAATCTGCTGTAAAATCCTTTCTTCCTGACTCCTGACTCTTGACTCCTGACTCCTGACTCCTGACTCCTGTGATAAAAAAAAGACAGGCATCTTGCCTGTCCCACAAATCATTGTTTAGTAAAGAATTTAGAAATTCATCTCAGCAGCTTGGACTTTTTCCACCTGCTTTTTCTTCAGCACTAACATAACTTGTGCCAACATCACTAAACAGATAAAGGCGATCAAACCTGTGACTCTGTTGGGGTTTTGTAAGACGATTTCTGTATCTTTCTGACCAAAACCACCGACGTTGGGGTTATTGGTTAAAGCGTCACCAGATGCAACTGTTTGTCCTTCAGAAACAATCAGTTCTGGACCTGCGGGAACGGTATCGTTAACAACTTCACCGCTGTCGGTTTTGATGCTAACTACATACTTAACGTTACCGTCTTCATCTTCTGTTTTGGCAATCTTGCTGATTGTACCAGCAGCGGAAGCGTTGTAAACGTTGTTATTGCTCTTTTCACCTGTGGGGTAAACTTGTCCACGTCCTCTGTTACCACCTACATGAACGGCATATTTGCCAAAGTAGATATTTTTGTCGGTAGCAGGGTTAGGTGAAAGCACAGGGAAGACGATTTCTTGATGTTCTTCTCCTGGTAAGGGTCCAACTATCACCACGTTTTCCTGGTCTTCTCTGTAGGTTTGGAAGTAAACATCGCCTACTTCTTCCTTCATTTCTTCAGGAATGCGGTCTTCTGGTGCAATTTTGAAGCCTTCGGGTAACATCAATACAGCACCGACGTTTAAACCGACTTTAGAACCATCAGCACCTACTTGCTGTACGTTGGTATCGTAGGGGATTTTGACGATCGCTTTAAATACGGTGTCAGGTAATACTGATTGGGGTACTTCTACTTCTGTGTTTTTTGCTGCTAGGTGACAGTTAGCGCAAACAATCCTTCCTGTGGCTTCGCGGGGTGTTTCAGGAGCGGTTTCCTGCGCCCAGAAGGGATAAGCAGCAGCTGTTTGGGGGTGAGCAATATCGCTGGTGAAGAAAAATGTCACAGTAGCGATCGCTATCAGTAATGTATTTAACATTACTTTAGCAGCGCGGGTTAACCTCGCTGGTGTACGGGGGTTTCTCATCTCTATAAAGTCAGTTGTCAGTGGTCAGTTGTCAGTTGTCATTGTTCAGCATTAAAGCTGAACCATTACATGGTTTAAGCCCACCAAGGTTCTTCACCAGTGCGGAAGTCGGTTTCTGTCCAAGGGGTCAAAACGATTTTGTCATCGTTGACATTCGCATGAGCTAAAGCTAAAGACCTGGGTGCAGGTCCGCGGACCACTTTACCAGTAGCATCGTACTGGGAACCGTGACAAGGGCATTTAAACTTGTTCTCTGCTACGTTCCAAGGAACAACACAACCTAAGTGGGTGCAAATAGCGTTAATGCCATAGTCTGTGATCGCTTCTTTGCTTTCTACCACAATATAGGTAGGATCTCCCTTGAGTCCTTGGACAAGGGTGCGATCGCCTACGTTATGACTGCTGAGAAACTTACTAACACTAACATCGTTACCCAGTTCATCTTTTGCTACTGTACCACCACCAGCACCACCACTGGCGGGGGGGATAAAGTAGTTAACAACAGGATACAATACACCAGCCGCTACTCCGGTGACAGTCCCAAAAGTCAGCAGGTTCATGAACTGACGACGACCCATATCGGGTACGTCCATTGATTCAGAAAATTGAGCCATAGTCTACGCGCTCTTTGTGTAATTTGTTCAGCAATTTTGACAAGAGTGGTAGCAACTAGCCTCACACTTTGCCTGAGTCGAAATGCTAACGCCCCCAGTGATGCCATACTTCTTGGTAAGAAGACCTATCTAGCATTACCTTCTGTTAGCATTACATTTCTTTATATCCTTATCATAGTTTCAAAAAGCATAGACAAATATCTCATGCTTTCTGTTTGCTGGGAATCACCCCAACAGGACTTACTAGAACACCCTCTATCTCTAGTCTAAAAGCTGTTGGGACTACTTTAAAGAAAATATTTTGCGGGTTCTCTTTTTTCAGTTCTGATTGGATTAGCTACTCTTGAGAATGTTTTACTTTGTCTGATTTATAGGATTTCCTGTCACACAGGAGCTATGGTCAGATCAATTCTGACTCTCCCCATTCTCAGAGCCGGACTTTCACCACTTCTCAAGGATCTACGCTTCTTGAACTCAAGACTAAATATATCACATTCACATCTTGCATCACAGATGCAGACAAAACATGATAATATTTCTGTACTATAAATATTAATATTTTGAGTAAGTAAGTCGGCTCTAAATGTAAAATCTAAATGAGAGCAGCCATGATCTCGTTAAGTCGGTGTTGATTTTTTTTTAGACGTGTAACAATCAGATGTTACGCAGCTAAACTTGATAATCCTAATATAGTTAAGTCTTGTGCTGCGGTCATATTGCTCGCTAGACTTATCCAAATTAAATGAAAAACAGTTTATCTGACTATGTAATTCACTTGCATGGCATTTAACTAAAATAAACAATACAACAATAAATCTTAAAGCATTATGACTGGCAAGGAATTACGTCAACTGTTAATTGATAAATGGGGATATTCCTACGATGTCCAGTTCCGCAGGACGCAAGGAAAGATATTTCTGCAAATTATGTGGAAATATCTTGAACAAGCTTCATTCCCTTTAAGCGAACCAGAATATCAAGAACATCTGGATAGCATCGCTAATTATCTCAACGCTTTGGGTGGAACGAGTCAAGTACAAACTTTTGTTGAACAAACTAAAGAGCGTCCCCGATTGGGTAAAGCTGTAAGTATTCCTCTTGACTTGGGCGATCGCGCATCTGAATGGATAGTGTAGGTTGTGACTGGTGACTGGGGACAGATAATATTTTTATATGAAAATATAGCATTTACCAAGCTAGTGAGGTACAGAGTTTTTTATCTTAGGGAATTGGGAATTGGGAATTGGGAACAGTAAATAAATTAGGGTGTACCTCATGAGACTGGGAAACGCTATGTCATGTCAAAAAAGTCAAGATGGGAACATAAGAATTAAAATTGATCAATCCATTTGCAGAAAGGAAAAAAGTTTGGGTACATTGGGGAAATCATCATCATTTAAGAATTACCCGAATTTTTAAATATTTCTGTTTATTAGGTTTAAAAGAATATGCTCAGGCATTTTTTAAATGTTTAGAGGAAATATATCATCTAGAAAAAGGTGAAATTACTAAACTTACATTTTCTCATTGGCAAGATGCAATAAATAGTTAAGAATAAGTAGATTGTAATTCATGCAATTTTTTCGACTAATCTACATATCTAATGTTTTTGAAGTACAATTAAGTAAACACAATTCTAACAAGAGATTTTCAAGTGGAAACATCTAAACATCTGCCTCTTGTTTTTTTTAGATACAAATGTTATCGCTGCTTACTTACGTGGTGAGTCACCTAGTTCTGAACTATTCTCTCCAGCAGTGTTGACACAAGTGCGGTTAGCAATTAATCCAGTAGTATTACAGGAGCTTTTTTTCTTGGTAGAGTCCAGTAAAAACCCAGAAATTCTGGATGAACTTCAAGAAGAAGTTAATGTGATACCTGTAAATTTACAGAAAGCTGAGGAATATCTCAAGTATGCAGCAGACCTTCGTAACCGTATAGCTCATTCTAATGATGTTTTAATTCTTAGTAGTGCTGCTGAATATGACTATTTAGTTACTTATGATAAAGCATTAAGTAAAGCATTAGGTTCTTTATCAACGAGTAAGCCTCAAATAGTTACACCTGAACAATTATTATCTGAATTGGGAACTAAGGTGTGAAGGTTTATATTGATACGGGTGTTTTTATTGACTATCTCAGTCCACAAGCGATCGCCCCACATTTCCCCCATATTTTCTAAATTCAATGATAATGATAAAAATTTTCAATAAGCTTTAGTATTTTTTCATAATTACAGCATGACGATTTCTCTGATAAAAGCCGAATTTTTCAGGCTTTTTAACTGGAAAGTGATCAAAAAGCAGTCAGCTTGACTAATTGATCAGGTTACGAGAAACTATAGGTTGATGGATGTAACTGCTACCCCAAATAATAACTTTCGTTAAGATTTTGAGATATATATTTTTAAAGATGGAACATTATGAACAAATGGCAACTTTTGTTTCTGTGTTCTTTCAGCAATAGAAAACTAACTCCGCTAAAGCAGTTAAGTCCAAGGATACTATTGAGATTGGCATTCAGAGAATGGAAACACTAGAATTTATAATTTATCCCGACGGTCGAGTACAAGAGAAAGTCACTGGTATAGTGGGATCTTCTTGTGCGGAGGTAACAGCAGCCATAGAAGCCCAACTGGGAAAAGTGGTAAATCAGCAGCCCACCTCAGAATTTTTCGCCAACAAAGCTACACAGGAATCAAGTGTAGTCAATACCCAAACTGCTTTTAGCGAATGGTAAGTTTTCCAACTCGTCTACTTTCATTGATTACAAACCGCCATGTCACACTTTAGCCAAATTAAAACTCAAATCCGCAACCTTGAATCCTTACAAGATGCACTTTCCGACTTAGGAGTAGACTGGAAACCAGGACCTCGTGAAGTGCGTGGTTATCGTGGTCAAACCCATCCAGCCGAAGTTACCATTGAACAGGAAAATGGTTATGACATCGGTTTTAGATGGAATGGTCAGGAATACGAATTGGTAGCTGACTTACAATATTGGCAGCAAAATTTATCTGTAGATGGATTTTTGCGCCAAGTCACCCAACGTTATGCTTACCAAACAGTGATGAAAGAAACTGCCAAAGTTGGTTTCCAAGTTGCTGAAGAACAGAAAAATGCAGATGGTTCTATTCGTTTAGTAGTACAACGCTGGAGTGCGTAATGTCTCAATTGCAACCGTTCCCAGAAGATTTAGATAATAATCTAGACAATAATCCTTCCGGTTTAGAGCCAGAATTAGGCGGTTTTTTGCGAGATGAACCAGAAAGTTCTGGTTTTGAGCCGGAACTGGGCGGTTTGCTACGACAGAAAGGTGTTTATGTCGATGAAATTACCTGTATAGGTTGTAAACACTGCGCCCATGTCGCTAGGAATACATTTTATATTGAACCTGATTATGGGCGATCGCGTGTAATTCGCCAAGATGGCGACTCAGAAGAGGTAATACAAGAAGCTATAGATACCTGTCCTGTAGACTGTATTCACTGGGTTGATTATACAGAACTGAGAAACCTGGAGGAAGACCGCAGATATCAGGTTATTCCTGTAGTGGGTTATCCGGTGGATCATGCGGTAGCTACCACAGAAAAACGTCGTAAAAAGCAGAGATTAGCAAAAAATCAATAATATAGCAGGAGTCAGGAGTCAGGATTTCAGAATTCTGATTACTTATATCAATTCAATATATTGAATTGCTACTGCCTAGAGCGATCGCTGCATTTTGTCCACCAAAACCAAAACTCAAGCAGAGCAGTTTTTGTATTTCTGTATTTCTTACTGTTGTCACAAAATTTAAATCAAATTCTGGTTGTTGCAATCCCACAGCAGGAGGTAATATTTTATGCTTTAAACTCAAAAGCGAAAATGCTACACCTAAAGCCCCCGATGCTCCTAGTGTATGACCTGTAGAGCCTTTTGTAGAACTAATAGCTACTTTTGGCGGAAATAAAGACTGTATAATTTTGCTCTCTATTCGGTCGTTGAGAATCGTAGCTGTACCATGAGCATGAATGTAGTCTATATCTGCGGGTGTTAAATTACTGCGTTCTAAACATTGCTTGATAGCAGCGATCGCACTCTTTCCTTCTGATTCCGGCTGAATACCATGAAACGCATCTGCTGTCAAGCCAAAACCCAGAATTTCCCCATAAATATTTTCTGGGTTGATTTGGCGTTGTTTTGCCGACTCCGCAGATTCCAGCACAAACACAGCACCACCTTCACCTAATACTAAACCTTCCCGGTGTAAATCAAAAGGATAAGCGCCTGTTTTTGCTAAAGCCCCCATTTGCTGAAATCCACAGATGGTCAGGGGTGTAATAGGTGCTTCCACTGCACCAGCGATCGCCCGTTGACATTGACCGCTTTGAATTAACATAGCAGCTTGGGAAATTGCCCAAATTCCCGTAGCGCAGGCCGCCATTGGTGCTAAAACTGGACCACAAGACCCGATTTGTCTGGCTACAGCGATCGCATTCATCAGTGGTAAAGTATCCAACCAATTTTCCAGATTTAATAATTCTCGGTTGGTATCTTGACCATACATTTGCTGTGCAAACTTCTCCCAAGACGCTTGATAGCTACGACTAGAACTAATTACCACAGCACAATCAGGCAAAGACGCTACTAATTCAGCATTTTGTAAAGCAGAATAAACAACCATCTGAGTGAGGGTACTCAAATCAGAAGGTTGTTGATTAATTAAACCTAGAGGAATTTTCCCCAGTTCTGGAAATGGTTGATGTAATTTAATTCCCGTTTTTAAGCATAGTAAATTTTGCCAGCTATCTTCCAAGCTGTTACCCAAAGCAGAAACTAAACCAATACCAGTAACAACAACCCTAACCAATTTTAGATTTTAGATTTTAGATTTTAAATTAGGAGTCAGGAGTCAGGAGTCAGGAGTTCAAGGAGTCAGAAGTTATTAATTTTGACTTTTGACTTGATTTATTCCCTATTCCCTCTATTCAATAATGGACAATTAACAATTAACAATTGACAATTACCTCTCCCTTAAAATCAGAAGATTTCAAAAGCCGAATTTTGGCTTTTTCCCCCTTTAAAGGGGAGGTTTTAAACCTGGAATAAAACAATTATCAATTGTCAATTGTCAATTATCAATTGATAACTACTGAGGAACTTTCAAGTTTTCAGCACCTTTAACTACTTTGGCAGAATCAATTTTATCGCCTTCCTGAATTTTATTAACTACATCAAAACCATCGGTTACATAACCAAAAACCGCGTAGTTACCATCTAAAAAGCCCAGATCCGCTAGAGCAAAATAAAACTGAGAAGAAGCAGAATCAGGCATTTGGGATCTTGCCATTGCTACAGCACCAAGTTTGTGAATCAAAACAGGCTTTTGAGTTATTGTTTGACCGTAAACTGGTTGCTCTGCACCTTCAGGCTTAATTTCTAAGGGTATACGGCGTTCAGTTTTCAGTTTTGGATCTATATAACCACCAGTTCCCCACAGTTGCGGGGAAGTATTGGAATCTTTACTTTGAGGATCACCACCTTGAACCACAAATGGCTGAGGTTCACGCACAACTCGATGGAATACCAAACCGTCGTAAACGCCTTTTTCGACTAAATCAACAAAGTTTCCCGCAGTAATGGGAGCATTATCACCATCGACTTCAATGGTAATTGGTGATCCTTTAACTGTCATCACTACAGTAGCCTTACCTTCGAGACGTGGTAAATTATTTATTCCGGGAACACTCTGATTATTTTTGTTTGATGAGATTTTTGCTTCTTCAGTTGACTTGGCGCTTGTCTCAGTTGCCTTGGAGGTAGCTGTAGAATTGGGAGATGTACTAGAAGCGACTGGATCAGCCGAACATCCAGTCAACATCAAACCACCAATCATCAACAGAAGGACTAAAAATTGTGAAAATTTTAACCGCATTGAAAGTTACTTACTCAACCAAAGTATCTTAGCAATTTTGGATTTTAGAATGGTGATTGGGGACTGGGGACACTTCGACAAGCTCAGTGCATCGCTGGGGATTGGGGACTGGGGACTGGGGAGAAAAATTAAGTCAAAAGTCAAAATTAAAGAACTTCTGACTAATCCCTATTTCTTTCTTACTGTCACCTGTCACCTGTCACCTGTCACCTGACTCCTGATCCAAAATCCAAAATCCAAAATCCAAAATCTAGAGTCCTTCCAAGGGTACACCCAAAAAGCGAGCTAACTGAGCGCCTTGAGTTTCTAACTCAGCCAAAGATAAAGGTTGACCTACCCGTGTCAGGGGAATATCCCTTCTTCCCTTGACTTTCAGATAAAGTGCGCGTTGAGGATTTAGACCTTCTTTAATAGATATACGTACAGATTGTATATCTTGGATGCGGCTTTCAATCTCAATTTGGCGGTTTTTCCCAGGAAACCCCCAACGAAAGATTTTGAATTTGCCAGTTTCCTGGTTAAATTCGTTGTAACCGCCGCCTACATCCCATAAAATAACTAGCCACAGGTACAAGGCCAACAGTACACCAGCTATGCCATATAATCCCATCACCAATCCTTGAGGGACAAATACCAGTTGAGTGGGATCGGTGACAATGAGTAAATTGACTTTGAGATAGCTGGAAATGCCAGCCAATAAAAAGCCCGATGCTCCTAAACTAACAATAGTTGCCCACCAGTAGTTACTTAACCGACGAGAACCGAGAACATTTTGATGCAGGAGGCGATCGCTTTTATTAATCCTTGTTGATGCCGTCATTTTAGCTACCTTAGACCGTTATATATTCTCTGTGAACTGGGGACTGGCTAACCTGGGTAATGAGACAGGTATGGATCTAGATTTTAACTTCATTCACCCAAACCTGAAAGATATATTTTCTCCAGCATCAGCTTAAATCTTTTTATAGAAATTAACGCTATCAGCTTGTAGTAGCAGGACTTTCACTGTGTGGTTTGATATTGATTCTTCTACTGGAGATTTTAAAGGATTTTACCATTGTCCTGATCAAACTCCTGAATCATTTCCATCCTATCTAGCTGCTTATTATCATGCTAAATTTATGTTATTCAGATAATGTATATGAAAATTTATAAGTTTTATGAGAAAAGTTGTGTCATTTTGTTAAAATAAGGACGGTTAAGTTTTTCCGCCACGCTCCAAAACTCAAACTCAAAGGTTTTCAGCCCATTTTCTTATAATATTTGACTATTTTGACTATATTTTTGTGATTCAAAACCAAATACCAAATTAACTTGCGTATCTCCAGCGCAAACCATGAAGAATGTGATAAGTTAAGAATCGTTAAGTTACCGCCAACCAAATGACTTGGTGATGGTAACAGATAGTGGCATAATTATGAGAAATGCCCAATTAATCAAGCGGTAAATTCTCAGAGTCTTAACTGCTAATCAGTAGCTAAGAGTGTCAAAAAAACGTTAAATTCCTCCTGGCAGTGGCTAAGGAAAAAAACCTCCAAAAGCATCCTGCCTTAAAAACGTCGCAATTTTAGTAAACAAGAGGATTTTAGTTCTCATGACCATAGCAGTTGGACGCGCCCCGTCAAGAGGGTGGTTTGACGTACTAGACGACTGGTTAAAGCGCGATCGCTTCGTATTCGTAGGTTGGTCAGGTGTTTTATTATTCCCCTGTGCCTT
>NZ_JACJUZ010000077.1:0-24116 GCF_014299995.1 Sphaerospermopsis sp. LEGE 00249
TCCTGTAAGGGCGAAGCATTCGGGCGATAAATTATCAATTTTTATCACAGGTTATTTTCCTGTAAGGGCGAAGCATTCGGGCGATAAATTATCAATTTTTATCACAGGTTATTTTCCTGTAAGGGCGAAGCATTCGGGCGATAAATTATCAATTTTTATCACAGGTTATTTTCCTGTAAGGGCGAAGCATTCGGGCGATAAATTATCAATTTTTATCACAGGTTATTTTCCTGTAAGGGCGAAGCATTCGGGCGATAAATTATCAATTTTTATCACAGGTTATTTTCCTGTAAGGGCGAAGCATTCGGGCGATAAATTATCAATTTTTATCACAGGTTATTTTCCTGTAAGGGCGAAGCATTCGGGCGATAAATTATCAATTTTTATCACAGGTTATTTTCCGAATGCTTCGCCCCTACTTCGCCCCTACTTCGCCCCTACTTCGCCCCTACTTCGCCCCTACTTCGCCCCTAGGACTCCTGACTCCTATGCCCTCATGAAAAGACTTTCTCAGCAACCCCTAATTTATGATTTCAGGACTTACGCAGCATAGAACGGAAGTAGGGGTAATTCATGAATTACCCCTAAACAAGAATCAAGTTTTGAGTTCAATCTTGCGTAAGTCCTAATTTGTAGACAAGATCAAAAAAGAAGTCGGGGATCTGATGGTTCAAACTATAAAATTACACTATAAAATTAAAGTTTCCAGCCTAGCTTGTACTTCTTCTATTAAATCCTGTGGCACACTTTCTACAAATTTGACTTTTCTAGCTCTCCAATCTAATGTTTTAATTTGGTCAGCTAAAACGACTCCTTTTGTTTGCATTCCCTCAACCAGTGGAACTTCAAAACTCAGCCCTTTTCGGTTGCTAAGTCAGACAGAATTAAACCTTTAGAAGGGAAAATACAGTTATTTTTACAACTTGGGGCTACAGTTGGTATTTTAATTGACTCTGATAATTTGACAGTTACAGTTTATCGACTTCATCAAGCACCTGTGATATTAGAAAATCAGGATATCCTCACCATACCGAAATTGCTGCCTGGTTGGGAACTTTCAGTGTCAGAACTTTGGCCGCCTGAGTTTGAGTAATTTATGTATATTTTCTGCAACATATACACATAATCAATAAATGTCAGCTAGTATCATAATCGACTTAACTATTAAGATGTATTACCATGACTAACTCTAACTCGGAACTGTGGGATAAAATTCGTAAATAATTTGATAGTGCGCCTTATCCAAATCGCCCTCTTTATGAATCTCCTAAAGATGATGTTAATGCTCTCTATATTCATAATATCATTACTTCCTATTATTTGAGAAATCAGAAAGTTATAGACACTAAAGATAAAGTTATTTTAGATGCTGGATGTGGTACTGGTTACAAATCATTAATGTTAGCAGAAGCTAATCCTGGCGCAAAGATTGTGGGTGTTGATATATCAGAGGAGTCAGTTAAACTGGCACGGCAAAGATTAGAATATCATGGTTTTGACAATGCTGAATTTCATGTTTTATCTATTTATGATTTACCAGATATCAACTATCAATTTGATTATATTAATTGTGATGAAGTTCTCTATAAATAGTCAGATGAGGAGCAAAAACATTCCAAACTCCAGCACCATAATCATCTTCTGATGATACTTTGCGAGAGCCTACATTACATATTGTGATCTGAACTTGTTCAAGAAGACCTTGCTGTTTCAGGGTTTGCACAAAAATAGACATAATAATTTTTTGGGTTGAGTAATGGATGCTTTTAAGCGTAAATAGTCGTAATACTTAAACTTAAACTTTTGTATTATATATCGTACATCGGTGTAGTCAGTACAAAATCGAACCTGTATTTAGTCATGTAAGCTTTACTTGTTTACATCTAATTTATGTCAGTGTTGATACTCTTTGCTTCAAGAACAAAATTAATTAGAATATAAAATTATTTAACTCTTTTCAACTCGAATAATATACAGGTAAAGTATTGCTAAATAAAGGTTTTAGCCCATTTTCATCACTGTTGACTAGATGGTAAAAAATTTTTTTGCTAGAGGTGATATGAAACTGATCAGATGTGGGTAAGTTCTTAGCATAGAGAAACAAACAACACTCCACCCCAAGGAAAACTACTATGAAAACTGAACTGAAAGCAAAATTCTTACAACACATCCTGGGTAAAAAGAAAGAAAACGAAGGTTTCACCCTGATTGAATTATTAGTTGTTATCATCATCATTGGTATTCTATCTGCTATTGCTCTACCTTCCTTCTTGAACCAAGCAGCAAAAGCAAAACAATCTGAAGCTAAAACCTATGTAGGTTCAGTAAACAGAGCGCAACAGTCTTTCCGTATTGAAAATACACAGTTTGCTAGTAATATTGATCAGCTTCAAATTGGTATTCCCACATCCACTGACTACTATAGCTACACTCTTGGAGCAGCTGTTAATACTACGACTGTTCTAGCATCTGCTAAAGATCCTACTTCTCTTAAAGGCTTTTCTGGTGGTGTCAGCATTCTCACCAGTGGTCAAACTGATGCTGTTTCTTGTCAGACAAACGGAGTACAATCTCAAACTCCCGTTGTTGTACCAACACTGACTAACACTTCTACATCTTGTCCTACAAACATGAGTACTATGAAATAAAGTTTAATGCTTTGTGGTTAAAAATGCTAGATGGATTAAAGTACATCTGGCATTTTTTGATATGATGTTCCAAATGTTTACTTTGTAGGGGTTAACTATAGGTTAATGCCTACATTATTATTTGAAATAAAGTTAAAAATATACTCACACAATTTATTGTAAACGGATTTCAAGGTTGTTAATGATGACTATCCTATCAGATAATCAAGTTTCTTTAACTCAAACTTTGTTAAGTATTCCAGAATATGAACAAAATATTAGTGAAAATCCCAAGGAAGTTGCTAATTATTGGTATTTAGGGTTAGCCTTATTATTCCAAGGAAGAGAAGAAGAAGCACAAATCACCTGGATGACTCCCTTTCTCGAATTAGCAGAACAATCGGAATCATGGCTTGTAGAATTAACCACAATTTTATTAGATTATGCTGAGAAAGAAGAATCAAGTCATAATCATAAATTAGCTTGGGTAATTCGTCAACACATTAAAGAATTTATTCCTGATGATATTAATAATCTGTTAAAAATAGTTGAGCTAAATATAGACTTAAATATAGATGATATAGAAACAAATGTTAATCAATTACTGGAAATAATATCTCAATTCACAGAACCTCTTGTATTTAACGAAAATTTATTAGTGCTAGTCCTGGAAAAGTTAGTTTATCTGAATCCAGTGACTCCTCGTCAATTTGTGGAGGAACTGGTAAACGCATTTATTCCTTATTTATTAACATCCGAAACAATTCTTAAATTGCTTACGGGAAAAGCAGAAGCTTATTATCGTGCTTCTCAATATCATAACTCCATTTATTTTGCGAAAATCGCTCTGCGTTTAGCACCCAATAACTTAGAGTGTATTGCTAAAATTATTGCTCCTCTGCAAAGACTGGGACAAGATTATAGTAAAGAGTCTATTTATTGGTGCAAAAAATATTTAAATCTCAGTGAAGATCCAATTGATAAAATAGTTGGTACTCAGTTTTTATTGGGAGCATTATTAACTTGTTGTAGACCTTGGGAAGAATCAGTCAAGGTTTATGAAGAATACAAATTATGCTTATATGATATTATTAACAGTCAAACGCAAAGCTCAAGTTTAATACAAATTTTATCAATTGGTTCTTATTTGCTATACATGGAAGATAATCCCAGAGAAAATAGACCAATTCGTAATCAACTAGCTGCTTTGTGTCAAAAATTATTATGGACAATATTTAGCGAAAATATCAACATCTATCAACAACGTTTTCAATCACCACGTCCTAGTTTAAGTGAGCGTCCTTTAAGAATAGGTTATATTTCAGAATGTTTTCGTACTCATTCTGTAGGTTTTTTGGCTTGGTGGTTATTAAAATATCATAATCGTGAACAATTTAATATATATTTATATTCTTTAAAAGAAAGTGTTTATGATCCACAACAACAAGCCTATAAAAATGAATTTGGCGATCATTTTCATCAAGAATGTCTGTCAATGGTAGCAATGGCAGATAAAATTAATGCAGATGAAATAGATATTTTAGTTGATCTCGATAGTTTAACTACCTATAGTAGTTGTTCAGTAATAGCATTTAAACCTGCACCAATTCAAGTGACGTGGTTAGGTTATGATGGAACTGGTTTCCCAACAGTTGATTATTTTATTGCTGATCATTATGTATTACCAGAATCAGCCCAAGATTATTATACGGAAAAGATTTGGCGACTGCCTGAAAATTATATTGGTATTGATGGTTTTACTGTGGGAACACCAACTATCAGCAGAGAATCTTTAGATATTCCTGATGATGGGATTATTTATTTTAGTTCCCAAACCGGATTAAAGCGTAATCCCCATAATATTCGTCTACAACTACAAATTATTAAACAAGTACCTAATAGTTATTTTATTCTTAAAAGTCACCAAACGAATCACAAAGATTTACAAGATTTTGTTAACCCAATTGCTGAAACTGAAGGAGTAGATTTAAATCGCATAAGATATCTCCCTACGGCACGTTTAGATACAGAACATCGTGCAAATTTAGCAATTGCTGATATTGTCTTAGATACCTATCCCTACAATGGTGCAACCACAACCTTAGAAACTCTATGGATGGGTATACCATTGGTGACGAGGGTGGGAGAACAATTTGCAGCCCGTAACAGTTATACTATGATGATGAATGCTGGAATTACTGAAGGTATAGCATGGAGTGATGAAGAGTATGTAGAGTGGGGTGTAAAATTGGGTAAGGATGAGAATTTAAGAAAAGAAATAGTATGGAAACTGCGAAAGTCAAGACAAACATCACCCCTATGGAATGGTCAGAAATTTGCACGGGAAATGGAGAAAGCTTATTTACAGATGTGGCAAATATATATTGAGAGTAAAAAATAGATAGTAGGTTGGGTTGACGTGAAGTAGGGAAACCCAACATTTATTGTCAATTTGATTATAATGAGGTATATCAGGCGAGATGCTCACCTCACAATAATTGTATTATTATGGTATGTAAATCATTGACCTCAGAATTGCCGTAAAACCAAATTATCCCAAATCCAAATAACACTATGGTTATTCCAGAACTTGAACAACAACTGCTTCAACTCTCTGCCCATGAAAAAATTTACATCATCCAATTACTAGCACAAAGCCTTACTCTGGATCATCCAAACAACAAAGCCCTTACAGAACAACCCAGTAAACTTTCCGAATTTTTTCGTCAATCTCCGTTAACTGAAGTAGCTGAAGAATTAGACCTGAGTAGAAATAAAAGTTTACCTCGCGACAATTTTATCCCATAACTTAATTCCTGTGAATTATCTTCTTGATACTTGCTTAATTTCTGAGACTATTCATAAACAACCAAATCAAACAGTTTTAAATTGGCTAGATGAACAACTTCCAGAAACACTTTACCTCAGTGTAATTACAATTGGTGAAATTGCCAAAGGGATTAGTAAACTACCTGCATCTAAACGCAAGGAATCTTTAACACAATGGTTACATCAAGCCCTACCACATCGCTTTGAGAATAGAATTTTAGGTTTAGACATTGACACAATGAGTTTATGGGGAAAACTAGTTGCACAACTAGAACAAAATGGACGGCCTTTACCTGCAATGGATTCTCTTATTGCTGCCACTGCCTTAAAAAATTCTCTCACCCTTGTTACCCGTAATGAAAAAGATTTCGCAGGTACTCAAGTTGTAATTATTAATCCGTGGAATTTTTAAAATATTTTAAATCTAAAAATACTCCTTTTTTCATGAATGTTAGAAAAGAGGGTATAATTTTATGAATTGTTGATAACAAAAACATCATTAATTATATTGTCCAGAAACAAGGAAATATCAATAATATGCTACATGAGATTTATGATCAGGGCGTTTATTTAGGTTATTTGTCATATCAGGGACAAGGGGAAGAAACCCACCTATTATCATGTATTAGATCAGGTTTGCAAAAGTTAGATATCAAAATATCGGAAACCCTAGAAGATAGTAATTTGAATATTATTGATATTTCGCTGATATCATTTTTAAACGCAAATGTATTGGACTTATTGCCACTTTTAAAAGATTGTGAGCATCTAAAAGAGAAAACTCTTTTTATCAATATGTCTGATATTTCTTCTTCTCACTTTATAGGTGACAATGACTACTGGTTATTATCTACCCAAACAACAGAATTGATTAATTTCGCTAATGGCAACAAGATTCCTTGGGCGTTTGGTTTTCAACAGAAATTAATTGATTTTACGGATAATTTCGATTTTTCTCAGCCTAGAAAAAGAGAGATTCTGAGGAATTTTAAACCTAGTTTACAGCAATCTGTGAGAGAGTCGCTAGATTTGATTTTAGTGCCTAAGTTAGAAAGAAATATTACTATAGATAGAACCGTTGATTATTATTCTAGTTATGCAAATAATGATAATTTTTTAAAGAAATTATTGACTAGTAGATTTTGTTTAGCTTATGGCGGTTTTTATACTAGCAATGTATTACTCAATCCTTATTTTCATCAATTTCCAGAATATTCTAAGATTACTTATTTACAAGATGTTGTGATAGGACGTTGGGATAGTTGGCGTTTATGGGAAAGTTGGGTTATGGGTTGTATTCCTATCACTTTGGATTTTGATAAGTATGGTTTTCTTCTACCAGTTATGCCAGAAAATTGGCAACATTATATAGGATTAGATTTAAGTAAATTAGATGAAGATGTAGAAAGATTATTATCTTTATCTGAACAAGAATTAGATGAAATATCTTACAATGGTAGAGAATGGGCTTTACAATATTATTCACCTCAAGCTGTTGCTGAACGAGCTTTGACTATAGGTATTGATAAAATTCTTGATGTTTAACAAAGAAATACTAACAATTACAGAGAATAGGATTATAATGATGTACATAAGGGTGGGTAAAATGCTCGCCTCATAATTGTTTAGTTTTCAAGGTGTAGCAAAGGTGTAAAAATATAAACTACAAGTAGATAACAAGTTTTATTAAAAGCAATATCGCAAATGCGGTTGCTGAATTAGAAGACGCAAAAGTAAACGGTAAAATATCCTTCCTGGGAAGAGTACCAGAAAAAAATGGAAATAATCAAAATATGGAAACACTAACAGTAAATAGAATTTTAGAGGAAGTTAAAGCATTCCTACAAAAAACTTATCAAGATAATTTAGATAAAGTTATCTTGTTTGGTTCTCGTGCTAGAGGTGATCATCATGCTGATTCTGATTTAGATATTCTAATTGTATTAAAAGAACCATTTAACTATTCTCAAGAAGTCGAAAAAACTAGCATTTTTATTTCTGAACTGTCTTTAGAATTTGACTTAGTTATTTCTCGCGTTTTTGCAGAGACTAAAGATTTTAACTCTAAAAATACTCCTTTTTTCATGAATGTTAGAAAAGAGGGGGTAATTTTATGAATGATGAACAGAAATATTTATTAATTAAGGCAGAAAGAAGCTTAAATGCAGCTAAAGAATTAAATAATAAAAACTATCCTGAATTTGCAACATCTAGGTCTTATTATAGTATGTTTTATGCAGCTGAAGCTTTGTTATTAAGCGAAAATTTATCTTATTCTAGTCATGCTGCTGTGATTTCTGCTTTGGGGAAATTTTGCGTGAAAACTAATAAAATTCCTAGTAAATATCATCGTTATCTGATTGATGCTCAGGATCAAAGAAATAGAGGTGATTATGATATTAACCCTGACTTAACCAAGGAAGATGCTGATAGATTAATTGTGCAAGCTGAAGAAATGTTAAATTTTACCAATCAATATTTAAAATAACATAAGGTATGTTAATTTTTGACTAAAGACTGATGAATACTAACTGGAAGCTAATTTATCTTTCACAACCTGTTTATAAAATGCTTCTAAACCTTCTACCGCAGTTTGATCATTAAAAACACGGTTCTGATTTTCTCTGGTTCTTTCTACAATACTATTTCTAACATCAGAATCTAATCCTAATTTAACTGCTATTTCGATATATTCTGCTTCTGAATTAGCTATAGTTTCGGTAATACCTAGCATTTTTAAGTAAGCATAGGAATGACGACCACGCATAAATTCCCCAGGAGAAGTAACTATAGCTAAATTACACGCTATGGCATTTAAAGTTGTAAATCCTCCATTCCAAACCAAGGTATCTAAATAAATATCAGAAATGAGATTGAGTTGCATAAATTCATAGTGTTGCATTCTTGGTAAGATAATACAATAATCTTCACTATTCAAGCCTAACTTAGCAAAGGCTTTTTCTAATCGCTGCTGAAATATATCTGTTATATGTTTACCTTCTGGTGATGATATAAATACAAATTTAGCATTACTTACTTGTCTAGCAATAGACGGGAAAATATAATCATATTGTGGTAAATATTTAAAAGTAGATTGACAACACAAATATAAAATACAATCTTCAGTAATACCAAATTCGGAACGAGTTCTTTTCACTTCAGTTAAGATAGGTTTGTCATAACATAAGCTGCTATTTGGTAGGCGAATAAGTGTTTCTGAATAATGTTCTTCTCCATTTTCAGACTCCATTAATTCACTAGATAAAAAATAGTCAACTGTAGGTATACCAGATGTTACTGGATGTCCCCAAGCCATACATTGAATAGGCGCTAATCGTAAAGCAGCAAGCTGTCCATCTAGAGGGTTCATGCCAATGGCAGGAAATACTAAAATATGTAATTTATCAGCAATAACCTGTTCACAAATTGCTTCTATATCGTTGGGAATATGTACAAAACTATAACTATTCAATTGATATTGTTCCGTTACATTATCGCTGGTGATACCAACATGATAACAATAAATTTGGAAATCTTGGCGATTGTGGTTTTTAACCCATCCTAAACACCCATTTGCCCCATTATGATTATACAAATGGCTGGAAATATAACCGACTCTAATTTTTTCTCCTGGACGCAGTTTGGGCAATGGTAAATCTTGACTGTATTGAGAATAATTAGCAGTCATGATTTTCTGGATAACTTGCCCATATTGTTTTTGTAAAACTATATCATTTTTACCTTGATAGGCTAAATAAAAATTTGTGCTACGACTGATTGCAAATAAGGCATTTTTCTGATCTTCCTCTCCATATAAAGATAAAGTTTGACATAATAATGCTAATTGTTCACAACAATAACTTCTATAAAATTCGATTTCTTCTATGTCTTTATACAAAGGAGGTAGAAGCTGAAAACTAGCAGTTTGGATTATTACATTATTTGGCAATATTTTGAATACAGATTTTACTTCCTCAAGAAGTTCTTGATTTTTACCTAAACTGTGTAAACTCCGTAACAAATATAAATAGAAATCTGGAGTTTCTGCATCAATACTAATTCCTTGTTTACATAGGTTAATTGTTTCTTCAAAGTTACCGTTTTTAAAAGACGAACATAGCTGATAAAATACAGATTTTACTACATCATTTTTTTGTTGGTATGCCACACTTAAATGATGAAATATATCAACATTAGAATGACTAGGGTTTAAATCTGCTGCTTTATGATAGTAGGAAATCGCTTCATCAATCTGATCACGTTTATCTAACAACAAATTACCTAAATTGAGATAACCACCAAAATGGAATGGATTATCAGTGATAGCTTTTCTGAAAATCTCTTCTGCTTTTTCTATTTGATTATGTAATAAAAAAATATTTCCTAAATTATTATAAGCATCGACTAATTTAGGATTGAGTTCGATAGCTTTCTCATAAGCCTTGATAGCTGTTTTGATATCGTTTTTTTCTAATATCAAACCGCTTGTATAATGATATATTGCTTGAGTATCATCTATTCTTAATGCTTTATTTAAACAATCTAGTGCTTTGAAAAATTCTCCTTGCTCATAATATAAAGTTCCTAAATTTTGCCAAACATTCGCATTCTTTTTGTTCAAATGGAGCAAGTTATAATATATTCTTTCGGCTTCTGAATATCTTTTTTCAAAAAATAATAATAATCCTTTAGATTCCATCTCACCAACATATTTTTTCGTTTCTGCTTCAGTGATTTTGGTAATAGCTTGATGAAAATCTATATTTACAGTTAAATCATATTCTGAGTTGTTATTATATTCTCGCTGACTATCCCAAGTTAATATTTGTACCCCATTCCATAATAAATAATCTGATTGGGTAAAATCTATCATTAATCTTGCTTGAGAATTTGTAGCCAGAAAATCTCTCACTGCTTGTTGACAAGATGGCCATTGACAATTGGTGATAATAATGAGAGCTTGATTACTAATAATTTGTTTCAACGCTAGTAACCCTAGCAAATAAGAACGATAATCTTGACTACCATCATAAAAATATACTCCTATTTTTTCACTTAGTTCCTGATTTTTGAACTCTACAAGAAATTCTTCTGTATCTTGAGAAAATAAAAATACCTGATCTGTAAGATTGAATGCTTCTAAGTTACTTGATAATTTATCAAAATTTTCACCTTCAGGATCTAATTCCGAAAAATTATCTACAGCATAAGCTATGGTATCAGGATTATTCATTAAAGTTGCGATTAAACTTGCACCTTGAAATGTACCAATTTCACAGTAAATTTCATTTTCATCTAAACAAAATACTGCCAAGTTTAATAGCTGCATGACGTTAGGTGATATCATGCTATTAACCGTGGTACTGATAGATTTAAAAATGTTCGCTTTGGGATGACAAGATACTTCTCCCCAATTATTGAATAGTTCCGGTAATTCCTGTTGAAATTTTTGATAGTCCATGATTAACTCCTTGGGTTGTTAATTTTACTTTTCAAACATCCTCTCAAATTTGATTAATCAAACTATCTAGTTGATAACTGTTTAACTGGTTAACTGGTGCTTGTGTTACAGTCGCTTTATTCTCATTTTCTAAAATAACTCTACCGTAAATGCGAGTTAATAAAGATTGCCATTGCATATCAACTAGCGTACCTACCAAAGAAATATCTATGGTATCACTAATATCTAAATCTTCCATCAACAGATTCATAGCTACACTAGATAAAAATATTTCTGCATCTTCTATAGCAAAATCACCTGTGTAGATAATCAAATTAATTTTTTCATTTTCAGGATGATTTGCTAATGTTTGAATGACTTGTTGTAACTCCAAACCAAGCTCATCTTCTGGTTGTGTCCAATCTGGGAAAATGATCAAGTTTATATCTCTCAGATTTAGATTTAATCTGTTAACAATATCGTTATTGATATCATCATCTAAATTATCTATTTTGCAACTTGGCAACTGTCTTATATTTCCGTCTTCTCTAGTTATTTTATCCTCCAGATTTAAAATAAGCTTGGCATCAACTTTAGGTAATAAAGATTGCCATTTTTGAACACTTAATGTTTCTATCAAGGAAATGTGAATGGTATCACTAATATCTAAATCTGCCATCAACAGATTCATAGCTACACTAGATAAAAACATTTCTGCATCTTCTATAGCAAAATCACCTGTGTAGATAATCAAAGTAATTTTTTCATTTTTGGGATGGTTTGCTAATGTTTGAATGACTTGTTGTAACTCCAAACCAAGCTCATCTTCTGATTGTGTCCAATCTGGGAATATTATTAAGTTAATATCTCTCAAAGTCACAGACAAGAGTGTTGCATCAATTAAAGCATTACTCATGGTTTCGGCCATCTTTGTCCAAGAAAACTTTTTAGCCTGTGCAAAACCAGCATCAATTAAAATATTTCTAATGCTTGGTTTTTGCACTTCACATAAAGCATCTGCTAATCCCATGACATCATTATCATTGATATAAATAGCTGCTTGTCCTGCGACTTCAGGAAGGGAAGCGTTACGGGTAGTAATCACAGGACAACCACAGGCCATAGCCTCTATTACTGGCATTCCAAAACCTTCATATTTAGAAGGATAAACTAAGGCCACAGCGCCAGCATAGGCTAATCTCAGTTCTTCATCTGTTAATTCTAATCCATGAAAAGTACATCCTGCTGTATATTGTCGCCATTCTGATGGTAATTGGTTTCCTGCACCGGTGGAAACAATATCAAAACTCTCTTTATTTGCTAATTGATTTAAAGCTTGGAAAAAGAGAATTGCATTTTTATACCCTTGTAAATTACTAAGGATAAAATATGGTTTATGAATGCCATATTTATGTGTGAAAGTATTAATCTCTGTTTCCGAGGCAGGAGAGAAAAGAGGATCTACACCACAATGGGCAACAGTAATTGATTCTAAGGGTATATCAGGGAAACATTTATGTAAGTCTTTCGCTGTATTTTCCGAAATAGAAATATAAGCTGATGCGTGTTGTATGGCGTGATGTTTTTCCCGCCACATCGGTTTATTTAAGTCACCTCCTAATACTTCAGGAATCATGTCATAGGCCATAAATACTGAAGGGGTTTCTATAGGGGTGGTGTAGTAGGTGGAAATAAATAATTCTGCTGCTTCTTCATTACAGATTTCTTGCAGCATTTGTTTATCAGCTTCGGTATTGTTATAGTCGTAGGGGGCAATTGTCCGATAACGAATACCGTTAATTTTGGGTGCAGTATTAGCTCTATCTAATACTAAAATATGATGAGCAAATTCAGTATTTTTCCATTGTTCTAAAATACTTTGCCATACTCTAGCTATTCCTGTTTTATAGAGTTGGAAAAATACACCATCAATAATGATGATAGGTGATTGAGCTTCAGGAATATTGACTAATTCACGATCAGTATCAACTTGATTTTTTTGCAAAATTTTATTTACTACTTGATTAAAGTCATGGGATAAAAGTGATTCTTTGTTAGGAAGTTGCAAATTATTTTTTGCAATTTCTTCAAATAAATTATTTGGTAAATTTCGGTTTTTGGTTAACAAGTGCAGAGATTTTCCATCAGTGTATAATTGCAGATTGTACTTACTGGCTAATACTTCTAAAGATTTGCGAGTATATATGGAAATATGTTGACCTTCATGGGGTGTATAATACCACCATTGATCTGGTGTGGGATTATCTTCTGGCAATAATTCTGTACTAAACAGAAGATTAGGACATAAATTAATAATATATTCTAACTCCTGTAGAGGATGAGTTAGATGTTCAAATAATTCAAAGGCCGTAATTAATTCTAAATTTTCTTTGTCGGTTGTTTCTAATTCAAATCCTCTAGCAAATATATTTTTACAGAACTTATCAAACCAATAAAAATCAAAACCTTGATCTCTCATTAAGCGGACAAATAACCCATAACCACCACCATAATCTAAAAACTTGGCTTGATGATCAAAATAATTAAATAGCAATTTGCCTGTAATATTGGCCATCATATTATTACGATAGACTAAACCAACATCACTAATGGCGATCGCCTCGGAATAAGCTTCATCTAACCAATAGGGTTCTTCCGTTTGTACAAAACCACAGTTAGAACACTGAAAATAATTAACGTCGTATTTTTGCAAAATTTTAGCTTTAGCAAAATAATGAGAATCCGAGTTACAAACCTTACATTTTTGGACTGATTCTACAGTAGATGATTGTGAAATCGTACCGCTAAATTGTACTTGTTCAGTAAAATTATCAGCCTCACTATTTCTGTTGATGACTAGAGGATGTTGGAGAGGAAAAGTCATTGCTTCAACAGACATATTAGCAAGGGGACTATTACTCATAGTTGTATGAGTACCAGAACCAAAACCAATATTAGAAACTAAATTCACATGAGGTAATATTGTTAATCCATTATTCGCCCAAAGGGTAAATAACCAGATATAATCCCACGTATTAAAACCATCATAAACAGCTTGGAAAATTTGTGTCCAATAACTAACTGCTTGTTCATTTCCTAAGACTTTACTCAGCCAACCGTTATTTTTTAACCTTGGCCATATTGCCATAGAATCATCATACTTTGTCCATGCTCTACGCCAACTTGCCCAGCCCCAAACATGACCATAACGGGAAAAATAATAACTATCTTCTGTTCTCTTTCTGCCAAATTGGAAGTTATCTCCCGAAATCATCATCACCCGTTGATCATCACGATATTTTTCTAATAACTCCTGACAATAACGGAAAAATGTAGGATGAGGAAGACAATCATCTTCTAAAATAATCGCTTCTTCTACTTGCTCAAATATCCAATCTAAACCGCTACTTACTCTTTTTCTACATCCTAAATTTACATTTGAGTAATTAGTTAATACTTCACATTCCCAATCTATTTGATTAATTATGGCTCTGGTAGCAGCACATTTTTCTGCTTCTCCTAATTTCTCGGCTCTTGGTCCATCCGCTACTACTAATAATTTAGGTGGTTTAGCTTGGCGAATAGCTTCAAAAACTCTTGCTGTAGTTTCAGGACGATTAAAAATTAAGAAACCAACAGGAGTAGTTAATTGCCAATTATCATCATATTCATAATTCACAGATGATTGTAAACCAGCAATTTTAGCTAAATTATGTTTAATTTTTTGTTCTATTTGATAGCTGGCTGATAGCTGATAATTTTGGTACGTTTCCCCACCATATACTTGTTTTCTTAATTGTAATGCTTCCGCTTGAGTTGCTTCTTCTTCTGCTAATTGAATATGTGCTAGTTCTTTGGTAAGTTGATACTGAGTTAATTTAATAGTGGATTTAGCGACAAAATTAGCGACTGTGATCCAGTCTATTTCATGTTCAGAATTTGTATAAATAAACTGGATATTTTCAGATGGTAAATTTACATAGTTTTGCAAACTTATTGTTTTTTCTTGATAAATAGCCAAATAACAGGATGTATATCTCAGACTTCTCTGTTTAGAACTAATAATAGGAAAATCGTCGCTATAGTCAAAGTCTAAACCCTTTTCTATATCTATAAATAATGTTTTTATCCCACTACCTGCGGAAGTGTTGTAAGTGCTAATAAAAACATCTATTTGTAAATCTCGACATAAACAGGCTAAACGACGATCTTCTAATGCAGATAAAGAAAAATCCACTGAAGGAGCATATAGATTATGAAGAGTGCTAATATCAGGAAAATCTAAATCTGAGTTTCTGTTCAGATAATAAATCTCCGTTCCTCTTAATCTTAAAATCAGTCTGGGAATCAGTTGTTGCCAAAAATCAATGGCTTTTTCATCTTGTACCTGACTGAACACTGCTCCATCAATGAGAAGTTTCATAATCGTTACCTAATTGTTGCCTATTTTGTTAAATAAATCGTGTTTTCTTTAATTAGTTCTCAGACTTTCCACTAAACTTTGGAATTTTTTATGTCCATCAACTTGACGTTGATAATTACTATCTATTGTTGCACCTTGATAGCGATCCAATTGACCTTTTTCTCTGAGAGTATGTAAAGGAGTACCTTCAATTTCTGCTGTTCCTGACTCTTGATAGGTATCAAAAGGTAGAGAAGCAATAAACCGCTTGGTATCTAACATTTGTTCTTGGGTTTCTCCTGGTAGTCCATAGGTGAAAGTACCATGAACTGTCATCCCTAATCGTTTAGCTTCAAAAACTGCCTGACTTGCATATTCTAAGTCAAGATGTTTGTTAACGATTTTATCTACCACATACTGATTACCACTTTCAAAGCCTAATTTTACTCCAAAGCAACCGCTTTCTTTCATCACTTTCCAAGTGTCTAAAGGAATTGTATCTGCACGACACATAGCAGACCAAGGAATACCAATCCTACTCATCACTTCGCACATTTGTAAAACGTGACGATTACCTAAATTGAAGGTATCATCATCAAAGTAAATACATTTATATTGATAGCGTTCTATCAATTCCCGAATAAAAGCCTCCATATATTCTGGAGAATATTGTCTAACTGTGCGGGGGTTTTTACCTTCGGGATCATTACCAGTCATAGCGGCTGGCCATACACAAAAAATACATTTAAAAGGACAACCCCGACTGCTCCAAATTTGAGCATGGGGTGGTCTTTGTCCGATGGGGTTTGCATCCCAATAACGATAAGCGTGTAGTTCATCAAAATAGGGAAAAGGAGATTGATTCATTTCTTCTGTAGTCAGCAGATCATAGTCAATTATTCCCGATTCTCCATTAATTACACGCACACTGCCTTTTTCATACTCACCACGAATACAAGCATAAACTGGGTAGTTATTAAGAATTTCCTCTGATTTTGTTGTGGTAATTGGTCCTGTGACAACTATTTTACAATCAGGAAGCAGTTTATTAATTTCTCTAATTAATTGGCTGTCATGTTCCCAACTAGGGGTAGCTATTTCTATGAAGATGTATTGATATTTTTCCTCTTGTAAGTGGTCAAAATAAGTTTGATAGGATTCTCTGATAGCCAGACTATCACGAAATCTGACATCAGTTTGAGTTTTTGCACTGGTGTAGGTGGCTGCGTATCCCATAAAGAAGGGATAGGGTAAATAGTCACCAAATTGATACTGATCTGGTGCTGATCTGACTAGGTAGGTGAAAGGCCAACGAGAACCTGCTCTCACACCTGCACGCCAATAACCACTTTCTTTGTTTTCCCACCAGGGAGGATTACTGAATAAAATTTTCATAGATATCTCAGCAATTTTGAAATATTGTATCTTTTATACCCAGATTTATCCAGAGAGTTTCATTATTTGATAATTTTTAACAAATTTTAACTAAATAGTAAGGCTGGCAATTCTGTTACCGTAGAGATAGGGTAGTTGAAGTAGAAGCTATTGCTCTATACTTAATATAAAATTAAATCAGGATTCACCAACAGGATGGTAGTTATGGTAAATATAACACTAAATAAGTTACAAGAATTGTATGAATTTGATGATTATCTCTGGTTAGAGGAAACTATTAAACTTTTAAAAGCAAAAGACTTAGATAATTTAGATTGGGATAATTTAATTGAGGAGTTAGAAAGTTTGGGAAGAAATAATTTCAACAAAGTTAGGAGTCTATTAAGGCAGATTATTATTCATATTTTGTTATTGCAATATTGGGAAAAAGAATATGATCGTAATTATCGTCATTGGCGGGGAGAAATTATTGCTTTTAGAGATGATTTAAACAATAGCTTGACTAAAACTTTGAGGAATAAGCTATGTGATGAATTAGATCGTACTTATCATATTTCCCTGAAGTTAGTGATAGAAAAAACTGGATTATCTCCAGAACTATTTCCTGATAACTGTTCTTATTCTTTAGAACAATTACTCGATGATAACTGGTATCCTGAAAAATAACTGTAGGTGGGAATAATTGGAATAAGTATTTAGCTATTAGCAGTCAGCTATTCAGTGATTCAGGAAATTGATTCTAAAGAATTTCTTGTAAAAAATCCAATAATACTTTCATTCTTTGATCATAGGTATGATGAGCTAAAACTATTTTTTTACCTTCTTCACTGCGTCTTTTCCGTTCCTCACTATTGGCTAAATATTCAACTGCTTTTGCCCAAATATCTTCATAACCATCACTATAAACAATGGTGTCACCAAAGGTATTTTCCAAAGATTCAAAGTAATCAGAAATAATAAAACCTCCACAGGCTAAAATATCGTAAATTCTTAAATTAATAGTTTCCCATTCTAAATGTTCACTAATATGAGCATTGAGATTAATCAGGCTTTCAGAATATAATTTAGGTAAATCTGGCATGGGTAACAAACCACGACAAACGCTATTTAAGGGTGGTATTGTCCACATATTACCGTGAATTACTAAACCTAAATTAATTAGGGGGGCAAAATAGCGTTGGTTAACAGATGCACTTCTAATACCATTACCCACAAAAGAAAGAGGATATTCATATAAACCACAGGTTTGAGTATAGAAAAAATCTGCATCGGTAGCAAAGGGAATGACTGCACCATCAGCACAATGATCTTTTAATTTTTGACTGGTGAAAAGATAGCCATCATACTTATTGTTGATAAATTTATGAAATGCCTCTACTGTACCGCCTTCATACATTAGCCCTGCTCCACCGGTTTTACCCAGATTTTGTGGTTTTTGGTAGGCATTTTGCAGATAAAAAAGATTTTTAGCTTGAGGATGTAATGGTTGATTGGGATGAAAATGAATGACAACATCTGGTTGTTCATCTATGATATCATTCATGTTATATAAGTTAACTGATTCCACGAAATCAGTTTTTAATAAGGATTTTTGCCAGCCTCTAGCTATCAGTTCATCACCAGTAACATTCCCCCCTTTAATATCTAAAGTGCCAGTTTGGACAAGACGTATACCGATTTTCAGTTTATTTTTCATGTTTTTAATTAGGCGGGACCAAGAATAAAAGGATGTTGATAATAGGATAAGATAGTTGCTTCTATTTCGGCGCTGATATTTCTGTATAAGATAGCCATTCCACTGGTAGTACGTCTTAAAATTTTATTTTTAAAGCCTGATTGAGAAGCTAAAATTATAATTTTTTCCCAACCCTCTAGCATATTAAAGTTTAAGACATCATGAAAAGCCACAATTGCCGAATCTGACAAATAGGGTAATATCGCTTCAAAATCAAGATACACCTGTTCATTGGTATGTAAACCATCTATTAAAGCGAAATCTATGGTTTTTCCTTGTTTTATTACTTGTTCTAATGATTGAGGCACGTCTTGAGGAGAAGCTCCGACATAAGCATGAAAGTTAATGTTTAATTTGTTGGCAATTTTTACAGCTAATTCTAAAGCTTGTTTACCTTCCCTACCCTCACTACAATTGTCAATTCCATATAATTTCGCTGAAGGATTAATTAATCCTAAAGCATTTGTTGACCAACCTGCTGCTATGCCAATAAAATATTCTATTTCAGGATTAAATTGTTGTAAAATGTCTTTCAAAAAATTGATTTCATCTACAGATATTCCTCCTCCTGTTGACAAAGGAGGAATTATAGTAGGCTTGTCTATATTCTCAAGTAAATCTTTTTTTAGTAAACAACTAAAACCACCATGAAATGATTTTTCTCTTAAAGGATTTAAACCCACAGATATTGAATAACCTTCTTCTTCATAAGCGGATATTAATTGACACAATAGACTATTACCTTTAGTCATAATTTTTTTATTTTCTTCTAATTCATCGGTGAATTGATGTGATAGATTATTATTATTATTTTGTAATCCTAATTCACTCATTCTTGCCAACCAAATCCAATTATAAAACAGTTCAAACTTTGGAAAAGACTCCCTCACAGCCTTAGCAACTCCCCAAGTTCCCTCATCAGAAAAATCATCTCCTGCTAAAAAACCATGAGGCTTAACCTTCCTTAAAGCTAAATTAATCAGATTCTTAACTGACTCATAATCATGGGACGTATCTATATAAATCAAATCAAAAACCTGAGCAGTATTTTGCAGAAAATTTACATCAAAATCAGAAACCAAAAATACATTACTACTCAAACCAAGTTTTAATAAGTTAGACCGAGTTCTTTGTAAATCAGGAGCGTGACCAAAACCTGCTTCTTGCCAAGTTAAATTACGTTTTTCCTCCGGCCAATCTTCACAAAAACGATCTTCAAATTTATCCACTCCCACAATCACACAATCAGTTCTACCTAATTCTTCTGCTATAGCTTTCATATAAGCTATATCTCGACCATAATAGACACCAATAACACAAATATTCTTGATATCAGGATGAGATAAAGCTTCCCTAAAAAACTGCCAGTGATGTTGACCAGAATAACCAATACAAACAGAATTAATTTCTTCGATTGTTGTTAAATTCACCATAACTAACCCTCTTATCTACTTATGAATATCTTAGTAATTTTCAATATTTACGTCAACAAATGACTAATAAAAATATCAATTCCAGGAAAAGCCAAAGGGTTAATTATCGGTTTTTCCCATTTAATTTCACATAAATAATCACCTTGTTCTGGCTGACGAAAAACAATTAATTCTTGAGTTTGTAAATTGATAATCCAATACTCAGCTATTTCAGCTTCAGCATAAATCTTTTTTTTAATAGATAAATCTTTAATTAAACTGGTATTAGCTACTTCAATCAACCAAAAAATATCATCAGCATAAGGATGATGTTGATCATATTTAGATTCAGGTAATTTAACTATTGCAATATCAGGTTCTGGTTCAGAGTTAGATAAAGTAATCGGACCATTAAATCTTACATCAGCTTTCCCTTTTAAAATATTTTCTAAATAACTTACACTCCTTTTTGCCGTATTATAATGCTGAGGTAATTCGGGACTCATTTCCACAACTTCTCCATCTATTAGTTCACACTGACGACCTTTTAAAATACCAGATTCAATCATTTTATGATAATCAAAAGTTGTCCATTTAACTAAAGTTTTCATAATTGAAAATATCCCTCTTTTACTTCTATATTTCTTCAAGATACTTCACCACAGTTTTCATCCTGTGTTCATAACTATGATGACTAAGAACCAATTTCCTCCCCTCTTCCGCTTTTTTCTTCCTCAATTCAGCATTAGATAAATAATAACTGATTTTAGCCCATTCATCTTCATAACCATCAGTAATTGGTACTAAATCACCAAAAGTTTCCACCAAAGAATCTACATGATCCGATAATACAAAACCGCCACAAGCTAAAATATCGTAAATTCTTAAATTAATAGTATCTAACTCCGCGTGTTGCGTAATATGAGCATTCAAATTAATATCACAATCTGAATATAACACAGGTAAATCTGGCATAGGTAGCTTTCCTAACCATGCTTGAGATAAGGGAGGTTGCCACATATTGCCATATATTACCAAACCAAACGGTAAAGCCGGAGCAATATATCTTTGATTGACATCAGGACTTCTGATCCCATTACCCACAAAAGAAACCGGAAAATTATATTTACCCCCAGGTTGTGGATTAAAAAATTCTGGATCTGTAGCAAACTCTACCACAGCACCATCTCCACAAAACTTTTTTAATCTTTCACTCGTATAAATATAACCCTCAAATCTATCTTTAATCTTCTCAAACACACCCACTGTTCCCCCCGGATAGGTTTCTTTGGGAAAAGCATTTTGCAGATAAAGAATATTTTTCGCAGTGGGATGTAATTCCAAAAAAGGATTAAAATGAATAACTACATCTAAATCTGCTCTCATCAAATCTTGTGCGCCATAAATATCTGCCACCTCAACTTTTTCATGTCTAGCAAGATACTTATGCCATCCCCTACCAATTAACTCATCACCTTGAATATTTCCCTGTTTATTAATATCAAAAGTATCTATTCCAAATAACTTAATTCCTACTTTAAATTTTTTCATATCAATCATATTCCTCCTATCTCTATTTGTTCTTGAATCCAAGGAATAATTTCATCTAAGGATTCACTTAAAGATGTAGTAGCTGCAAATCCTAAAATATTCTTGGCTTTTTCTACACTAGGAATCCGTTTTTGTACATCATATTTAAAAGGTTGTTCAGAAATATAATTAAATGGTTTATCACCTTTAATTTTTTGCCAAATTAATTCAGCTAATTCTAATACTGTAGTAGAAACTGATGTTGAAAGATTAAAATCCTCATTAATTGCTTTTTCACTTTCAATGCAGATTCTAATTCCTTTGGCTAAATCCCCTCCATAAGTATAATGTCTAATTTGATTTCCTGCACCTAAAATATATACAGGATCTTGACCTTTTAAAATCTTCTGTACTAAATCTGGTACAACATGACTCATGGCTAATTTAATATTACCAGAGGAAATTTCCTTATCACATAAAGCTCTTTTCTCTCCAGTACCAATACAATTAAAAGGTCTAATAATTGTGTAGGGTAATTTATATTGTTCCCATGCTCCCTGAGCGAAATATTCACAGGCTAATTTTTGAAACCCATAGGTAGATAGAGGAGGAGGACATTTTAATTGTTCACCTTCTGGACTGGGAAACACATTGGTACTTTCAAATACCATTGAAGAAGAAATCACATTAATTTTCTGTAATTTTTGAGTTTTAAAAGCCCAAATAGCAGCATCAAATGTAGAAGCAATAATACGCTCGTTTTCTGCTAATAAATCATAAGCATATTCATGAAATAAAGAAATTCCACCGATCATAGCAGCACCAGCTACTACTTGATCACATTCTGCTATCAAATCTTTAAGTAAATTAACATCCTTAGCATCTCCTTCTACAAAATGATAGTGAGGATGTTGATCATAACTTTTGCTAACCTTACCATATTTGGAAAAGTTATCAATGCCTACAACTTCATGACCATGTTGCAAAAGTTCCTCTATTAAATACCCAGCAATAAAACCTGCTGAACCAGTTACTAAAATCTTCATTTAAAATAGTCCTCCTTGTCCATAAAAATTCCAAACATCCACCAAAATCTTATCTTCACTAATAGCTAAATTTTGATATTCCCGATGAGGAGTAGCCAAAATAATTATATCTGAATTATCTATTAAATTTTCAACACTGACAAAATCACTTTCATGGATGTACACATCTGAGCATAACACTTTTTTGGCTTCAAATTCTAAAACCTTTTTCAGTTTATAGGAAAGCGATTCTCTTTTATCATCATTATTGGCTTTAAAAGCCATCCCTAATATACCGACTATTTTTTGTTTTAAATCATATTTTTCTTGTAATCTATTGACAACAAAATTGGGTAAACCTTCATTAACCAACATGGCGGTATGACCCATAAAAAAGCTATTACTACTATAAGCTGCCACCTGCATAGTATCTTTAAGCAAACAAGGACCCGCTGCAAAACCAGGTGCGGGAAAATTGGCTGCTCTTGGATATTTATAGGTTATAGCATCGTAGATTTTATAAAAGTCTAAATTGTTTTGAGTAGCAATTTGATAAAAATAATTAGAAATAGCAAATTGAATGTAACGCCAAGAATTAGTAAATAATTTGGCTAATTCTGCTTCTGTAGGAGTTAAACAGATAATTTCATTAGTTAGTGATTGAAATAATTTTTTAGCTTCATTTTCCGCAGTTTCATCAAAAGATGATACAATTTGTGGTAAGGATTTTAATTCTTCCATCGCCTTACCTTCTGCAATTCTTTCAGGACAAAAAGAAACCTTAGTTTGTTTATTTTTTGATTCTAAATAACTCTTGATTTTCTCTGTTGTTCCCGGATAAACTGTACTGCGTAAAATAATATGTTGTTCATCAGAAATTAAATGAATTATATCATTGAAGAACTTTTTAAACAAAGTAAATTGCGGGTTTAAATGCTCGTCTACTGGTGTGCCAATGACAACTATCACAAAATAACTATCAGCAATTACTTGTTGATCATTAGAAATAAATAAAGTCTGCTCTAAAACCTTTTGTAAAATAGTTTCTGCCCCCTGTTCAATAAAAGGCATTTTTCCTTGAGAAACCTTATCTATTGTCGCAGTATTGATATCATATAAAACTACCTTTTTACCAGTTTCTGCTAGAGAAATACCTAAAGGTAAACCTACATGACCTAAGCCACCAATTATACAAACATCATAAACAAAATTACAATTTTTCATATTTGACAGTACCAATTACCTATTTAGTAGGTTGATTATTTTCCTCTGTTTTTTTCTTTATATCTGCCAACACAGTCTTATAATCCTGTCTATCTGGATGTAACTTCGCTAACCTTTCCATCAGGGCAATCGTTCCTTAAACTACCCCCCATATCCGTAAAATACCCACAATTTCCAAAAATATATCATCTACTAGATATGTTAATGATTATTTAAATAAATATTTACAATTAACATTACCAAATCAACAAATCATTAGTCAATGCTTTTATACTAATTTAGATTTTTATTAACCGAATTTACAGAATATTTACCATACCATCTGACAACCATAACCCCCCATCCCGTAAAGCCTCAATTCCTGGAGATATATAGTCATTTAACTTAAGAATGAGACATTAAGATACACAATAATCACGGATGATTTCATCTAAGGGTGTATTTGAAGGAGCATACATTCTGGCTCTCTTTAAGGCACTAAAATCATGCTCAATATC
>NZ_JACJUZ010000078.1:0-23757 GCF_014299995.1 Sphaerospermopsis sp. LEGE 00249
GTCCCCAGTCCCCAGTCCCCTACAACTGCCTCAACATTTTATGTGTTTGGGGGATCACCCGCACTTGTTTCACAAATCGCTTCATCAAAGCTTGCCATTCTAAAACTTGGTTTGGTGTAGGGGCTTCTACAGCTACCTGACTGAATTTTTGAGATTCTGCTAAAGGTGTCACAGGTTGCAGAAATATAGGAATATCCTGACATATACCATTAACTAATAAAGCTGCTCGTTCCAATTCGCCAGGATCAGTCCTTTGAGAGACAATTATCTTGACAAAAATTTCTAAATTTGCATCAAAGCATATTTGGAGAAATTTTTCATGTTCTGTCCAATGACTTTCGCCACTCACACTAGGCAATTTTAAATCCATGCCTACAGAGTCAAGGTACGGGAGAATCATGTCCAGTTGCTCAGGGCGATGTCCCCCAGTTTCCAGATATATAGGCAAATTGGTCAGCGATCGCACTTCCGGCAAAAATTGCGCCAAAAATGGAGCATGAAGAAGCGGTTCACCTCCAGTTAAGCTGATGCTATCGTGTAGAAAAGGTAAATTTTGCCTTTCCACCCATTTGATCAACGTGGATAGAGGAATAGGATTAGAGTGGATTTCAAAATCTCGCAATCCTGGTGAACCCTCTATTTGACATACAGAGGGAGCATTCCATGTATGGGAACTATCGCAAAAGTGACAACGCAAGTCACATATTGCAAAGCGAATAAAAATCTGACGTGTCCCGACGTTGAGACCTTCTCCTTGAATAGCAGAGAAAACTTCAATCAGGCGTGCTGTAGGTTTAACTGTAGTTTTAGCAATCATGAGATGATAGAGAGGAATGCGTTCGCCTATGGTTTAGCACAGTCGCTGACACCGATTGGGTATGAAACCAGTAGGTTTCTAGCTTGTTTTTCCATTGTGAACCGTGTTCGGCAATCTCCAAATCTCTGCGCGAAAAACTACTCACCTATCCTTAATCTTATTTTTTTCAAAATTAGGTTAAGTAGTTTTCCAGGAAAAAATCATGTTTGGCAGATTAGACCCCAATGGCAACCAAATTGCATAGCTTCATGAGTAGCCAACCCACAGAGGCAAATTTCCCAGTTACTTACCTGAACGATACAGCAATAGTACAGGTGTCGATGCGTTTGAGCGTCGTTGAGGCTGTATGCTTTAAACAAACCTGCCAAAGCCTCATCCAAGCTGATACCCATCCCCAATACCTGATCATTGACTTCCAAAATACGATCTTTATGGATAGTAGTGGTTTGGGGGCTTTGGTGAGTAATTTTAAATATGCCCAAGAACAAGGGATCGGATTCACACTTCGTAATGTTACCCCTCAAGTAATGGCAGTTCTCAACCTCACAGGATTAGATCACGTATTTGCTATTGAGTCTCCTCACAGCGTTAGTCCCATAGAACCTAATCATATTGAAGAAAATAATCGGATCACTAACTCTCGCAAAGCAGATCCCCTACCTCAAACACATCCTTCTGTGGCCTCTTGGATGAAAAGATTGATTGACATAGTTGGATCATTGGTGGGTTTAATAATTACAGCATTTTTATTCATTCCTATTGCGATCGCTATTCAAATCGACGATCCCGGTCCAATTTTCTTTAAACAAACCCGCTGTGGGTGGATGGGTAAGCGTTTTGCTATTTGGAAATTTCGTTCCATGTGTGTTGATGCAGAAGCTAAGAAATCTCAAGTTCAAAACCAAGTCCAAGGTGCTTTCTTTAAAAATGATCACGATCCGAGAATTACCCAGGTAGGACGCTTTTTACGGCGCACCAGCCTGGATGAACTACCCCAATTTTGGAACGTCCTCAAAGGCGAAATGAGTTTAGTTGGTACTAGGCCACCTACTCCCGATGAAGTAGAACGATATGAAGTACCAGAGTGGCAACGCTTAGATGTCAAACCGGGGATGACTGGTGAATGGCAAGTCAATGGACGCTCTACAGTACGCAGTTTTGAGGATGTTATTCGTCTTGATTTGCAGTATCAACAAAATTGGAGTTTAGTGTATGATTTAAGGCTGATTCTTAAAACTATAGCTATTTTATTTAACAAAAACAGTGGTGCTGTTTAAAAGTCAGCAGTTTCAACAATTCGTAAAAATTACATTTTAAAATTTACCCAAGCTCATTATATCGGCTCTGGGTAAATTTTTTGGTGTTTTTTTTGGTGTTTTTAAATAGGGTTTGCTGAATAAACCTAAAACCTTGATATATCAAAGGTTAGAGGCTGATAAACACAGAAATTAGTGCAAGGGTTTTGTTAACAGGCAACAGGGAACAGTTTCAAGAGTTTGATGGGAGCGATTTTTCCTTTCAGGACTTACGCAAAAGGGAACGAAAGTAGGGGTAATTCATGAATTACCCCTACGCAAGAATAAGGTTTTCAGTCACATCTTCCGTAAGTCCTACCTTTGTGTACAAATTAAATGCCAGGTTTTTGAGTTCCCACCTCGTAAAGTCTTGCACTTTTTTAACTTCCAGCAGGCTAAGACCCTTTACCTGTAATATTTTCACATTTATTCAGCCAGCCCTAATTAGCAATCAGTAATCAGCCAACTGCATAAATAGTAGTTAATCTCAAGAAGGTTTCCTTTTTTCTCGCCTTGGTTATACCCCTAAACACCGATTTTTTTGTTAGTATTCAAAAAAACCTATTCACACAATTGCAAGTTGTTTGTAAGCACATCGGACAATTTGTAATCAAAAAAGGAAACAAGCAACTGAGGTTGAATGACTGATTATTTCCCAAGAAATTTACCATTAGAATCTGTTCCACTGACCAAAACAACAGTGAACACCTCAATGGCGGAAACTGATAATCTGAGCGAAAAATTAGCTATAACCATAGCTGAAGCTGGATCAGAACGCAAAGCAGGTGAGATTTTATTGCTGAAAGTAGCAGATGTCTCCTACCTGTCTGATTACTTTGTGATGATGACAGGCTACTCTAGGGTACAAGTCAGAGCGATCGCCGCAGCAATAGAAGAGAAAGTAGAAACGGACTTGCAACGTCGTCCGTTAAGGACAGAAGGAAAAGCTGAGGGGAGTTGGGTGCTGCAAGACTATGGAGATGTGATTGTTCACATTATGATGCCCAAGGAACGAGAGTTTTATAATTTAGAAGCATTCTGGATTCATGCCGAACGCATTTCACTGCCAAACTCTGATCAGGTTGAGGATAAACCAAGATGATGAGATCATCGGTTTCTAACTGCCCAGTTCCCACAGAACAACAACCACTCAATGAGTACGAAGAATTAAAAAATTCCTGGCTATTTCGGGATACTACCTTAAGCTGGCGTAATTATCTCACCAAGATTTTTTTGATTTGGAGTTGGTCATGGCTGGTTGCAGGTCCAGTAGCCGCTGCCAGCTTTCCTCCACAAAAGCATATAGTTCATTTTATTCTCTGTGGATCTGCCGCTGCTAGTGTGGGAGTAGTGCTGATATTGGTGCGGTTGTATTTGGGTTGGTTCTATGTGCGCGATCGCCTTTATAGTTCCACAGTCTTCTATGAAGAATCAGGCTGGTATGACGGCCAAACCTGGACAAAACCCCAGGAGGTCATTGTCCGCGATCGCCTCATTGTCTCCTACGAAATTAAACCTATTCTCCAACGCTTGCAAATTACCTTTGCCGCCTTGGCTTTAATGTATCTTATTGGTACTATAGTTTGGCATTTGTTTTGACAATGGGAAAACGAACACAAGCCACAGCACTGGAAGTCCGGTTACTGCGGGAAGGTATTATCGAATCTAGGCATATAGTCCAGGCTGTAGTCAGCGACGACCGGGGACGAGTTCTATCTGTTGCTGGCAACGCCGAAACCGCTGCCTTTGTCCGTTCAGCCCTCAAACCATTTCAGGCATTAGCTGTCACCAGTACAGGCACACTGGAACGGTATGATTTGAGCGATCGTGACTTAGCCATCATTACCAGTTCCCACAAAGGCAGCATGGAACAGGTACGACAAGTATTTAACATCCTCTGGCGGGCTGACCTTGACCCCAGCGCCTTGCAATGTCCAGTTCCAGAAGGTAAACGCAGCACCCTAGAATACAACTGCTCTGGTAAACACGCTGGAATGTTAGCAGTTTGTCAGCAATGCCATTGGCCTTTAAATAACTATTTGGATCGTAAACACCCAGTCCAGCAGTTAATTCTCTCCAAGGTAGCAGAATTATTGAGAATGCCAGCAGCCGAATTTATCGGTGTTCATGACGACTGCGGCGTTCCCACATATCTGATGCAACTCGGTCACATGGCATCTTTATATGCTGTACTCGCCTCCAGCAATAACTTAGATATGGAACGCATTGTCCGCGCCATGAATCACCATCCGACTATGGTGGCTGGAGAAGGTGAATTTGACACAGAATTGATGCGCTTAACTCCCGGTGAACTGGTCAGTAAATCAGGTGCGGAAGGAGTACAGTGCATTGGCCGACTTGGTGAAGGGATGGGACTAGCTATCAAAGTTATGGATGGAGCAAAACGGGCAAAATATGCTGTGGCTATTCATGTACTTCAACAAATGGGTTGGATTAGTCCCAGTGTTGCCCAAAGCCTGTCCGAGAAATTCATGAACTTGGGGAAATACAAGCGTTTAGAGGTAATTGGAGAATTATCGCTTTTGTAGTTGACAAACTCTTGACTATGAGTTATATTAAAAAAGTCAAGAGACGAAAGCGACGCGGGATAGAGCAGCCTGGTAGCTCGTCGGGCTCATAACCCGAAGGTCAGTGGTTCAAATCCACTTCCCGCCACTAAATTAAAAACGAGACTCTATAAAGTTTTAAAGCTTTATGGGGTCTTGTTTTTTATAAAGAAATCCAGCGAACCAAAACCACTGAGGGAAAGTATCGAAATTTGGCATTGATACTTTATCGGGCTTTAGATGGTGGAGAAAGGAAGTCAAAAGTCAAAAATTTAGTTTAGGGTGGGGAATGTGGGTTAGTAGCTAGTTACTGTTTTCTTAACTAATTTCTTAACTAATACTAACAAATACTCACATTTACCCAAAATTTCCACTCATCTGCTCTTGATGACAGAATTACAGTAAAATCACTGTATGCTACTAGGATTCAAAACCCAACTCAAAATTAACAAGCAACAACGACTACTACTAGCGCAACACGCAGGAGTGCGTAGTCGAACTGGTGAAACAGGAAGAAAAAGCCGACTTTTGTTAGCATTAGCATTAGTTAGTTTTTTTGTATCGGCTGTAAAGCAATATCCCTAAATTTCTCTTGCAATTTTTCCCAAGTCATACCTGCTAAACTAGGTAAAACAATGTGAGCATTTCCCACCCTTTCCGGTGGTCCCATACCCACCGCCCACATACCTGCGGCTAAAGCTGCATCTATACCTGCGGCTGCATCTTCAAATACTACACATTGCTGGGGAGGCAGTCCTAACTGCTGGGCTGCAAATAAAAATAAATCTGGTGCAGGTTTGGGTTTATGTACACTATAACCATCAGCGATCGCATCCAGTTTATCACTAATTCCCAGCTTTTCAACCACTACATGAGCGTTTTTACTCGCTGAACCCAGAGCTATTTTTAACCCAGCTTGACGCAAATCATCCAACAAAGAAACCGCACCCGGTAACAAATTATCAGGAGTGATATTTTCAATCAATTCCACATAGTAATCGTTTTTACGTTCCATCATCTCCTGGATCTGTGTATCAGAATATCGCCTATTACCAATAATTAACATCAGGGAAGCACGGCGAGAAATTCCCCGTAACGCCTCATTAGCTTGACGGCTAAAAAGTATACCTTCCTCATCCGCTAACCTCTGCCAAGCTTGATAGTGATATTCAGCCGTATCCGTTAACACACCATCTAAATCAAAAATCACACCTTGAATATTAGTAGCAGATGTTTTCCCATTCCCTTTTTCCCGGTGTAAATCAAAATCATGCCATTTGCCACGCCAGTATAATTTAAACTTTAAGCGTGTCCAACCAGAAGGTAAATGGGGATGAGCTACGGGCTGATTATTTGTAAATTGAATACCTCCAAAACCAAAAACTACCGCTTGCCAAACGCCTCCTGCACTAGCACCGTGAATACCTTCATTCGCATTCCCCCGGATATCTTCCAAATCCACCATCGCCGCTTGCATAAAGCGTTCATAAGATTTCTGGGTTTTCCCTAAATCTGCGGCTAATATCGCGTGAATAGCTGGACCCAGGGAAGAACCATAAGTAATATCCGTGCGGGGTGCGTAATAATTCCAATTTACTTCTAAATTTTTTATACTGTAAGGAAATTCCGCAGATTCCCGCATGAGATAAAGTAGCATTAAAACATCAGGTTGTTTCAGAACTTGGTGTTTATTTGCACCTTCAATACCTAAAATGGCTTGCATTGACTTGTGACGCGGTTCGTAGTCTGCTAAGTTAATATCATCTAATTGGAAAAATCCCTCACATTGCTCAACTAATCCCGTTTCTGGGTCGTAGGGAATCCAGATTTTGTTAATGATTTCTTGCCAATGGTTTCTGATTTCGTCAGTCAGGTGCAATTTCTGCTCTAGTTCCTCAGCGTATTCCGGAAAATTACGCTTTAATAAGTTATCAACTATACCAGCTTTTTCTAAATGCCATTGGACTATCCGATTAGTAAAACTATTGTTATGTACTAATTCATGGTATTCATCTGCACCTATAACACTACGTATTTCATAACGTTGAGTGTGAGAATTAAATTCAACGCGACTTGACCAGAAAATTGCGGTATCTAGAATTATCTCTGCACCATAATCTCTGAGCCATTCATCGTCCCCAGTCACTCGCCAATAGTACCATACAGCATAGGGAATAACTGAGCTAATATGAATTTCGCGATCGCGGCACCAAATACGCACATCCTCAGCATAATAATCACTCGGTAGCGCCCAGCGTGGTGTTACTTCATCCCCAGTCACCGCACTTTCCCAAGCGTACATTGCCCCTTGGTATCCATAATGAATCGCTTTCCGCCGCGCCCCATCTAAAGTATGATAGCGATAAGTAAGTAAATTGCGAGCTAGTGCTGGTTGAGTAAAAGTAAAAAATGGCAGAATAAAAATTTCCGTATCCCAAAAAATATGGCCGTGATAACCAAACCCAGACAAGGTTTTTGCGGGAATACTCACTCTGTCATCATCACGGGGAGCAGCAATCAGCAATTGAAATAAATTATAACGCACAGCAAAAGCGGCCTTACTATCTCCTTCAATGAGAATGTCGCTTTGTTGCCAAACCTCATCCCAAGCTTGTTCATTCGCATCACGAAGAGTTATATAATCTGGTAACTGGGCGAGTTTTTCCTGTGCGGCTAACACTGGTTGATCAACATCACGCGAGGTAAAAACAGTAACTAATTTTTCTAAGGTTACGGTTTGCTGTAGTTCAGAGAAAAAAGTGGCGCTGATACTAGGATAACCTGGTGCGGTATTGATTTGCATAGCCGCTTCAATGCCTGAAATAGTCATTTTTGCAGCCATCCCGATATCAATACGGGAGTAACGGGTGCGACTGTGTAACCAAAAACCTTGGTCAAATTTCCCTTGATCTAGTCCTTCCCAGTGATTGAAACCTTTATTTTCTGGGTAGCCATTGATACTGGATTGTATTTCAATTAATCCATGAAAATCTACTGTGGTTAACTGGCAACGTTGCCCTAATACATGATGATCCGCTAAACTGGCAAAGCGTTCAAAGCTGATATCTATGGTTTTTCCTGTGGGACTGCGCCAACGTAGAGAACGGCTAATAACGCCTTGACGCAAATCGAGTTCACGGTTGTACTGCAATATTGTACCTTGATCAAGACGAAAGCGTTCGCCATCAATCATCACTATCAATAGTAGCCAGTCTGGACAGTTGGCTAGTTCGCTATAAACTACAGGAACATCGTCATAAACACCGTGAATGAATGTAGCGGGCAATGCACGGGGATAGCTTTCTTCAAAGCTGCCTCTTGTGCCTAAATAACCGTTACCAATGGTGAAAATGGTTTCTCTAGCCTGTAATTTTTCAGGATTAAACTGGTTTTCTATTAATATCCAGTCTGTGTAGATCAAATCTTGTTGTTTTTCCATTTTTATTATTAAATATTACTAAATTAATGGATTTTTTCACCCAGAGGCGCAGAGGCGCGGAGGGAGAAAAAAGAGAGATATAGGGAGGATCCCCGTTGTGTAGTTTTTTTATCTAACGATTGACAATTATCTTCGGCTTGTATCTTCGGCTTGATATGATTGAACCGCAAAGGACGCAAAGTACACAAAGGTAAGAGAGTTTCAGAGAGTTGTTGGTGTGGCTACGTTAATTTTTTTAAGAATTTTAGATTTCAGGTTTTTAAATGGGAAGGTATTGTTTTTGTGGTTGTGTGTGGGGGATAATTTTTTCTGCTCTTGGTTTATAAATGAGATAAAATAATGTTTCCATATATCTATCTCTGGCTTCGTTGTCTTCTGGGGCAATCAAGTTCCAAAAACTAAACATTTTAGCTAAGACTAATAATTGTTCATTGTGTAATTTCCAGTTGTATTTATTGCGAATTCTTTGAATCATCCATTGTGAAGTTTCTTGCCAATATTCTGGGTGGGATTCACATTTATCTAAAAAGTTGATAATTGTTTTCGCTGTACCTGCTAAATCTGTGGGATTGAGATGAAATCCATTTTGCCAATCTTCGATAATTTCTAATGCTCCACCAAATTTAGTGGCGAATGTTGGTAAACCAGAAATCATTGCTTCTAAAATGCTGCGGCCAAAGGCTTCATAAAGGGCAAAATGAACATAAATTCCTTGTTTATCGGCAATTATGCGATAAGCTTCACCGATTTTATTGCTAGGTAAGCGCATTCCTAACCAACGGATTTTACTTGGTAGAGTATACTGGTTAATAATATTGTGTAGTTTTTGGATTTCCTCTGCTTCTTCTAAGTTTGTGGCTTCGTCGGGATATAATTTGCTGGTTAATAAAATTAGGTTACATCGTGATTGTAATTCGTTACTTTTACCAAAACATTCCACTAACCCAGTCAGGTTTTTAATTGAGGTAATCGGTGCAACTGCAAAAATTGGTCTTTTGTTACTATCGTCTAATTTACCGAAAATGTGATCATCTTCTTGGTGAAATAATAGGTTTTGAATGTGTTGGCTTTCTTGAAGATTTCTTTTTTCTGTTTGGTTATAGGGAAAAAAGAATGTTTCACTGACTCCCGGAGCAACCATATTAAATTTTGGATTGAATAAATCAATGCCATCAATTACATGATATAATTCGGGCATTGTAAAACATTTGTAAGATTCATATTGCCCCATTGTGTCTGGCGTACCGACAATTTCTTGATAGGTTGAAGCAATGATAAAATCTGCTGCATTCATGCTAATTAAGTCTGCTGTAAATTGGGCAGAAAAGTGATATTTATCTTCTAATTCTTGCCAATATAAGTTACTGAATAGGTTTTTCGGTTTTTCTAGGGAATGGGCTATATTACATTGAGTGACTTTTAAACTCCGGGAGAGAATAGAAGCAACTAAATTACCATCGCTGTAGTTACCAATAATCAAATTTGGTTTACCTTGAAATTGCTCTAATAGTTCTTTTTCTGCATCTTGAGCAAATTTTTCTAAATAAGACCAAATTTCAAATTTGGAAATCCAGTTATTGGTAATTTCTGGATGGGAATCTGTAAAGGGAATTCGCAAAATCCAAGCGTTTTCTGTGTTGTTAACTTTTTCTAATCGCAGGTCACAAAATGTTCCTTGACAGTTGGGAATCAGGCGAGTCAGAATAATTACATGAGGTTTGATACCTAAGCAGTCCAGACCAGCAAGTTTAATTTCTTCTTGTAGTTTGTTTTCTAAGCTGCGTGCTTGTTCAAGGACGTAAATAACTTGACCTAATGTTTCTTCTCTTCCTAAAACGTTTTCTTGCGCTACCCAACCATGTATAGAAATAAGAACTACGCGAAAAACTGCGGGTATACGCGACACAAAGGCTTCTAGGAGGGAAGGTTGGGGGGTGTCGATGAGTCTTTGTAAGAGTTCTAGGGTTTCTTTGAATCGCCCTACATTGTTACCCCAACCAGCTTCAAAACCCAGTTGTTGCAGTTGAAAGCGAAATTCTGGGTAGGGTTGGTGAGAGGGAAGTTCCCTTAAAAAAGTGATGGCTGGTTTAATTTGTTTGGCAAACTGAATACCAGAACGAATGCGATCGCCAATTAACAACCGCATACCATTGTATTGTATTGCCTGTAATGCTTGAAACAATTTATCTAACCAATATTGGGGATCAGTAACAAATTGATTGCAGAGATAATGGTTAAGGAAAGTCAAACCTTGACCAATATTTCGGGGATCGCTAGTTCTTGGAGATGCTTGGTAAAATGGGTGCAGATCAATTTCTAGAATGTGAGATTGGTAACGATTGACTAAGCGATCGCTCACATCTAAAAATTCTTTAGGAGTTATTAAATCAAACTGAGTAAAATCTGAGGTTAGTTTCCATACTTCTTGACTAGCAATTCTCGGTCTAACTACAAACCAAGTATTTTCCCTTTCCAAAATTATTTCATGGGTGTAGTTAATAAGTGTTCCTAAAGAAGAAGAATGGTAAAAATAAGCCGGTTTTTGAGATTGATGACAATAATCTGCAAAAGCTTGCAAAATTTCATTTCTTAAAAAGTAACGTTGATCCTTAGTATCTAAAGTACAGAGAAACTGACGAATCTCAGTTTTTTCTTCACTGTTTAAAATAGCCTGAAATAATTCATACATAGGGAATTACCCAAATATAACACCCACAACGTCATTTTTCTCACCTTAAAAACCATCGTTTTAAAAGATGGGTTGGGTAAGGTGCGTTTTCTCTGCGATTATAAATAAATTGTCAAAATTATCGCGTCTAACTCAAGAGTGAAACCATAAAGTAATTCCTGAGATAGAGAACAATATATTTAGTTAGATTTCTGAGTATTAGTTATCCAAAACCCAGGAGAATAATAACCTTAAATCAGACCATAGTCACCTTTTAGCTCACTAGCAAAAAACGTTATTTGATTCAATAGCTGCTAATTGCACTTTTGTAAACCCTTTGTGTGACACTATTTAAATAGGCATTTAAACAAGATACAAAAAATGCCATCCATTATAATTTCTTTATATAAAAATTGCCAACTTGGCTAAAATGACCGAAAAAAAAGAGTATTCTGCATATCAGAGATTGTTTGTGTTTCCTATTTTTTCTAATCACACAATTGACTGAGGTATTAACATAAATAACTTTTGATAACCTTAATTATTTAAGCATAGGCAACAGACCACTTGAGACCGCAGCTAATGTAAACCAAAAACTACAAATTTTATCAGGGCCAGTCATGAATTACCGAGTTTCTTCTTCTCCAGCTACCTTTGAGAATGTTATTACTCCTGACGAATTAAATCAGATTATTGAAGCGATTGCGGATGGGAGATATTCCTGGGCTTGTGTGTTGATTTTGCGTTTTATTGGCTATAATCCACTGCATTATATACCCCAGCGAACTTATAGCAGAATCATGAAAGAAAATAGCCAAGTTGTCACAACATCAACATCTACAACTAAACAGAAATTGCAATCTGTCAATAATGATCATCGGGGAACTCCATCTCAAACTTTCAACAATAACTAAGTAGGGGCAAACCCCCTGTGGTTGCCCTCTTGAGGCAGGAGGCAGGAGGCAGGAGGCAGGAGGCAGGAAGCAGAAATTATTAATTTTGACTTTTGATTTTTGACTTAATTCTATCCCTGTTCCCTGTGCCCTGTTCCCTGTGCCCTGTTCCCTGTGCCCTGTTCCCTGTGCCCTGTTCCCTATCCCCTATCAGTTTAGCATACTAAGTATGGTAGAGCCAAAAATTTTTGTTAATAATAATTTTATGTTAGGCTAACTAACTATAGCAGGTCTAAATTAATAGTTTTTTGCCACACCTGCTCAAAGGCAATTCCCTGTTTAGTAGAAATATATAATAATACTATAGCTGCTGAACGTTTGGAATTATCACAATGTATCAACAGTGGTTTAGGGAGTTCCCTAATAACTTGAAAAATATGGTTTGCTGCTGGATGTGTGAGATTTGCAATTTTGGTAGGCAGATTAATATAGGATAATCCTAAAAGTTGACTTTTTTCCTGTTCATGTTGCCAGAAGCTTGGTTCATCTGAAAAACATAGATTTAGCACAGACTTATAACCATCATCAGCCAGTTGTTGTAGTTGATCTGGTGTAATTTGTCCACTTATTGCTAAATCCTGATTAATCTTTCTGACAATATTAATTGGCAGCACATTGTCAATCATAGTTTTTGGTGGAAATAATAATATTTTTGATGCCAACCCCGTCTCCAACTAGGTATGAAAATTTAATGTAGGAATTTCCTAGACCCTTATTGTACAAATATTAACTGCTATCTAGTCATAATCATTCAGCCATCGGTTTACATCGGTTTACTTCTGTACCTAAAATATTTAAATACAAAGATTAAAAATAAACAGATGCAGATAACATTCCTGAAATTAAAATTTCTGAATCTTTGTTATTGCTGCTATTGGCTGATTACTGATTACTGATAGCTGAATATTTACATCTAGTCATTAATCTACTCTTAACTTACAGCTAGAATTTGAGGAAGTTGTGAGGGTAGTTGACACTCTGCGTCCTCAAGGATTTTATAATCCTAATATTCTTAGCTCTTGTGGAACAGGCATCTTGCCTGTTAAACTTATGCAAATTAAATGCACAACAGCTTACTTTATCTTAGTGGTTTTGGCTCACTCGATTTTCTTATAAAAATTAAAAATTAAAATTAATGGGGGCTTTAACCGAGTATATTTCAACAATTAGACAGCATTTACAGCAGATTGCAGATCAATGAGGTACAGAATCTAAATTGAAATCTATACACCAAGCTAGTTTTACTCCTGACTCCTGCTATATATAGTTTTGTTAAACCCTCAAATATGAGTTTTCCTCACAAGTTCCTCAAATTTTCAGTTTAGTTTCAAGGTAGACACCAGGATACTGGAAACTAGGTAATGGGGACTGGGTACTGGGTACTGGGTACTGCTTACTGGGTACAATTCATTCCCACAACTTATTCCCTTTTACGAATTACCCAGAGTTGAGAAATTCTCAAAGGTTAATTAATATGAAAACCAGAACATTTGCCACCATAGACGGTAATGAAGCAGTTGCCAGAGTAGCCTATCCACTCAATGAAGTTATTGCCATTTATCCCATTACACCATCTTCACCGATGGCAGAATGGTCTGACGCTTGGATGAGTGAACATAAACCGAATATTTGGGGAACTGTTCCCACAGTGGTACAGTTGCAAAGTGAAGGGGGGGTTGCTGGTGCGGTACATGGTGCATTACAAACCGGTTCACTGACTACCACATTTACCGCATCTCAGGGATTAATGTTAATGATCCCGAATATGTACAAAATTGCTGGTGAACTGACACCTACAGTATTTCATATTGCCGCGCGATCGCTCGCAGCCCAAGCATTATCAATTTTCGGTGATCATAGTGATGTCATGGCTACTAGAAGTTCTGGTTTTGCCATGTTATGCGCTGCATCTGTGCAAGAAGCTCAAGATTTTGCCGTTATTTCCACCCGTGCAAGTTTAGAATCTCGCATTCCTTTCTTACACTTTTTTGATGGTTTTCGCACCTCCCACGAAGTAGATAAAGTAGAAACATTAACAACAGAAGATTTACAAAAAATCATCCCCATAGAATTAGTTATAGCCCATCGTTCACGGGCATTAACTCCTGATAATCCAGTATTAAGAGGAACAGCCCAAAATCCCGATGTTTACTTTCAAGCACGGGAAACAGTGAACCCATTTTATTTAGCTTGCCCAGATATCACTCAAAAGGTAATGGATCAATTCGCCGAAATTACAGGGCGAGAATATAAACTATTTGAATATCATGGAGATCCCCAAGCTGAAAGAATAATTATCCTCATGGGTTCTGGTTGTGAAACAGTCCATGAAACTGTAGATTATCTTAACAAACAAGGGGAAAAAGTTGGTGTAATCAAAGTTAGATTATATCGCCCTTTTGACACCCAAAGATTTATTGATGCTTTACCAAAAACCACCCAAAGTATTGCAGTTTTAGATCGGACAAAAGAACCAGGTGCAACAGGTGAACCTCTTTATACAGATGTTGTGACTGCAATTCAAGAAGCAAATCCAAAATCCAAAATCCAAAATCTAAAATTGATTCTTGGTGGGCGTTATGGGTTATCTTCTAAAGAATTTACACCCGCAATGGTAAAAGCTGTATTTGATAATTTGACTGTGGAAACACCAAAAAATCATTTTACAGTTGGGATTAACGATGATGTTACCCATACTAGCCTAGAATATGACCCCGAATTTAACATTGAACCTGATAGCATAGTGAGGGCAATATTCTATGGTTTAGGTGCAGATGGTACAGTCGGGGCAAACAAAAATTCCATCAAAATTATTGGTGAAGAAACTGATAATTATGCCCAAGGTTACTTTGTTTATGACTCTAAAAAATCTGGTTCTGTTACAGTTTCCCATTTGCGGTTTGGACCTCAACAAATTCGCTCTACATATTTAATCACTAAAGCTAATTTCGTCGCTTGTCATCAATGGGAGTTTATAGAAAAATTCCCCATGTTGAAAGATATCGGTCCTGGTGGTACATTCCTGATTAATTCACCTTATGACAAAGATGAAGTTTGGGATAAATTACCTGCTTCCATGCAAGCAGAGATCATTAACAAAAATCTCAAATTGTATGTGATTAACGCCTACAAAGTCGCACGGGAAGCGGGAATGGGTGGACATATTAACACAGTAATGCAAACTTGTTTCTTTGCTGTTTCCGGTGTTTTACCCAGAGAAGAAGCCATATCACAAATTAAAAAATCCATCCGTAAAACCTACGGTAAAAAAGGTGAAGAAATCGTCCAAATGAACATCCAAGCAGTTGATAAAACCTTGGATAACTTGTATGAAATCACCACCAAAGAAAAAACTACCCAATCACCAATCACCAGTCCCCAATCACCAATACCCGATTATGCACCTGTATTTGTGCGTGATGTTTTAGGGAAAATAATTGCCCGTGAAGGTGATGATTTACCAGTGAGTGCATTACCTTGTGATGGTTCATATCCCACAGGAACATCAAAATGGGAAAAACGCAATATTGCCCAAGAAATTCCTGTTTGGGACCCCAACGTTTGTATTCAATGTGGTAAATGTGTAATGGTATGTCCACACAGCGTTATCCGCAGTAAAGTTTATGAACCTGAACAATTAGAAAATGCCCCTACAACCTTCAAGAGTGCAAATGCAAAAGAACATGATTGGCATGATTTAAAATTTACCATTCAAGTAGCAGCAGAAGATTGTACAGGTTGTGCTTTATGTGTAGATGTATGTCCAGCGAAAAATAAAGCCGAACCTAAGAAAAAAGCCATTAATATGGCAGAACAAAGACCATTAAGAGAACCAGAACGGGAAAACTGGGATTTCTTCTTAAATTTACCCAATCCAGACCGTCGCAATTTGAAGTTGAATAGAATTAATCAACAACAAATGCAAGAACCGTTATTTGAGTTCTCTGGTGCTTGTGGAGGATGTGGAGAAACACCGTATATTAAGTTAGTCACACAATTATTTGGCGATCGCATGATCGTGGCTAACGCTACCGGTTGTTCATCCATCTATGGTGGTAACTTACCTACCACACCTTGGACAACAAATGCAGAAGGTAGAGGTCCAGCTTGGTCTAATAGTTTATTTGAAGATAACGCCGAATTTGGTTTAGGTTTCCGCGTTTCTATTGATAAACAAGCGGAAATAGCAGCTTATTTACTCCAACAACTTGCACCCCAAATAGGTGAATCTTTAGTCACAGATATCCTCAACGCTGAACAAAAAGACGAAGCGGATATTTATGAACAACGAGAACGGGTTTCTATTCTCAAACAAAGATTAGATCAACTTTTGGAATCTGCAACCGAAACCAATCTAAAATCCCAAATCCCAAATCTAAAATCCTTAGCTGATTATTTGGTTAAAAAGAGTGTTTGGATTATTGGTGGTGATGGTTGGGCGTATGATATTGGTTACGGTGGATTAGATCATGTAATTGCTAGTGGTCGCAATGTGAATATTCTGGTATTAGACACAGAAGTTTATTCTAACACCGGCGGTCAAATGTCCAAATCTACCCCTAAAGGTGCAGTCGCAAAATTCGCCGCAGGTGGTAAACCCGCAGCTAAAAAAGACTTGGGTTTAATAGCCATGACCTATGGTAATGTTTACGTTGCTAGTGTGGCGATGGGTGCAAGAGATGAACACACATTAAAAGCTTTCTTAGAAGCAGAAGCTTATGATGGACCATCAATAATTATTGCCTACAGTCATTGTGTAGCTCATGGTATTAATATGGCTACAGGAATGCAAAATCAAAAGGCTGCTGTAGACTCTGGACGCTGGTTATTATATCGTTATAATCCAGATCGTGCAGAACAAGGACAAAACCCATTACAACTTGATTCTCGTACTCCTAGAATACCAGTTGAAAATTCCATGTACATGGAAAATCGGTTCAAGATGTTAACCAAAATTGACCCAGGAAGGGCAAAAGAATTATTGCAAGAAGCCCAAGAAGATGTTAATACTCGTTGGCAAATGTATCAATATTTAGCCGCCAGAAAATTACAGGAAAATCAACATCAAGAACCAGAAAGTAAGCCTGGTGAAAATCCTAACCCACAACCAGAATCAACTAGTAACCACAAAGGTGTAACCACCTCTAACCGTTAGATAAAGATGGGGTGATGGGGTGATGGGGGAAGTTAACCACCCAATCACCAATCACCAATCACCAATCACCAATCACCAAAATTATGAACTTAACTACAACATATCTCGGTTTAGAATTAAAATCTCCTCTTGTACCTTCAGCTTCTCCACTTTCCCAAGAAGTTGATAACATCAAATTCATGGAAGATGCTGGCGCTGGTGCTGTGGTGATGCACTCGCTTTTTGAAGAACAATTAACATTAGAAAAATTTGAATTGCATCATCATTTAACTTATGGTACAGAAAGTTTTCCTGAAGCTTTAACTTATTTTCCTGAACCTACAGATTTTCGCGTTGGTCCAGAGGAATATTTAGACCATATTAGAAAAGCCAAAGAAAAAGTAGACATTCCTATTATTGCTAGTTTAAATGGTTCTTCTTTGGGTGGTTGGACTGAATATGGTAAACTGATGGAAGAAGCAGGAGCATCAGCATTAGAATTAAATATTTATTATGTTCCCACTGATCCAGATTTAACCAGCGCAGAAATTGAACAGAATTATATTGATATTCTCACATCTGTGAAAAGTGCAGTCACAATTCCTGTAGCTGTAAAACTCAGTCCTTATTTTACTAATACTGCCAATATGGCTAAACGTTTAGATGAAGCTGGGGCTGATGGTTTAGTATTATTTAATCGGTTCTATCAACCAGATATTAATTTAGAAACTTTGGATGTTGAACCTCATGTACTTTTAAGTACACCCCAAGCTATGCGTTTACCTCTGCGCTGGATAGCTATTCTTTATGGTCATATTCAGGGTAGTCTGGCTGCAACTAGCGGTATTCATAACGCCCATGATGTGATCAAAATGTTGATGGTCGGGGCTAATGCAACTATGCTGTGTTCCGTATTATTACGGCATGGTATTGATCATATTCGTTCCTTGGAAAAGGATTTGCGGGAATGGATGGAAACTCATGAATATGAATCTGTTAAACAGATGCAAGGTAGCATGAGTCAACTTAACTGCCCTGATCCTAGCGCCTTTGAACGCGCTCAGTACATGAAAGCTTTGCAAAGTTACAAACCAGAATCGGGTAGACAGCTAAGAATGTCAACGCAGATGAGGTGATTAGGGATTGGGGACTGGGGACTGGGGAAGAAAATTTTAGATTTTAGATTTTAGATTTTAGATTGGAGTTGACAAAAACAATCCAAAATCCAAAATTCAAAATCCAAAATCCAAAATACATAACTCCTGACTCCTGACTCCTGACTCCTGACTCCTGACTCCTGACTCCTGACTCCTGACTCCTGACTCCTGACTCCTGACTCCTTGAACTCCTGACTCCTGACTCCTGACTCCTGACTAGCTAACTAATAACTGATAATTGATATCTAATAACTAATAATATTGCTGCAATGGTTTTTAATTGGTTCCGCCGTAACGATTCTTCTCAACCCCCTCAAACACAACCACAGGGGGAAACTCAGCCTACACAAGAAGCACAGCCAGAACCAGCCGCAGAAACTACACCTGATACTGCGGACCTATTGGCTTATGCTAAAGCTGCTTATAAAAATATTCAGCAAAAACAACAATCTCAGCCCCAAGAAACTGCACCAGCAGAGGCATCTGTTATTGAAGAAAAAGCAGAAACAGTTGTTGTAGAAGAAGCAGTTACACCAACCCCAGCAGAAACAACTGCTGTTACTGAAGATGTTACTGAAGAAAAAGCAGAAACATCTGTAGAGGAAACAGTTACACCAACTCCAATAGAAACAACTGCTGTTACTGAAGAAACCGCAGCAGCGCCCGCAGAAGAAGTAACTGTATCAACACCAGTAGAAGCAACATCTGATACTAAGGAATTAGAAGTTACTAGCCCAGAAACTCCAGTTAGTGATCAACAACCAGCAACTTTATCGTTTTTAGAACGGGCAGCAGCAGAAAGGCAAGCCAAACAGGAAAGATTGATAGCCAGTGCGGTTGAAGTTGCACAACCGGAAATAACACCAACTTCAACACCAACTTCAACATCAACTTCAACCACACCAGAAACAGCAGCAGAAATTCCCGTTATAGAATTTGATGATGGGTTTGTATGGTCAGCAGAAGTTTTAGCAGCACAAGGTAGAAAGGCCGAAGATATTTCTATAGAAGAAATTACCTGGTTGAAAAAATTACGCCAAGGTTTAGATAAAACTCGGCGCAATATCCTTAACCAACTCAAAGCCATTGTTGGACAAGGACCATTAAATCAAGCTGCTGTAACTGAAATTGAGGCATTACTTTTACAAGCTGATGTGGGTGTAGAAGCCACAGATTTTATTATTGATGCTTTACAGCAAAAATTGCGGGATGAAGTCACCCCACCAGAACAGGCGATCGCCTACCTGAAACAAATCCTCCGGGATATGCTAGATGCACCAATTGCAGCAGCACCCAGATCCAGCTTTGCCCCAGAAAAAGATAACTTAACCATTTGGTTAATTACAGGAGTTAACGGTGCTGGTAAAACTACAACAATCGGTAAAATCGCCCATTTAGCCCAAAAATCTGGCTATAACTGCTTAATTGGTGCTGCTGACACTTTCCGGGCTGCTGCTGTAGAACAAGTGAAAGTTTGGGGAACAAGAAGCGGAGTAGAAGTGATAGCTAATCCTGGGAAGAATACAGATCCAGCCGCCGTGGTATTTGATGCGATCGCCGCCGCCCAATCACGAGGCACGGAATTATTATTAGTAGATACCGCTGGCAGACTGCAAAACAAGAAAAACTTAATGGACGAATTAAGTAAAATTCGTCGAATTATTGACAAAAAAGCCCCAAATGCCCATGTGGAATCTCTCTTAGTTTTAGATTCTACCTTGGGACAAAACGGACTGCGACAAGCTGAGGTATTTTCCCAAGCTGCCCAACTCAGCGGCGTTGTCTTAACCAAGCTAGATGGTACAGCTAAAGGAGGAGTAGCTTTAGCAGTTGTACAACAGTTAGGCTTACCTATTCGCTTTATTGGTGCTGGAGAAGGAATTGAAGATTTACGTCCATTCTCTAGTTATGAATTTGTCGAAGCACTTTTAAATGGGTGATTGGTGATTGGTGATACAATTTTGGATTTTGGATTTTGGATTTTGGATTTTGGATTTTGGATTGTATTTCATGAATCAAATCTAAAATCTAAAATTCTTCTGCCTCCTGCCTTCTGCCTCCTGCCTCCTGCCTCCTGCCTTCTGCCTCCTATAAATTAAAATAATTCTTTTTTTTTGACAAAAAATGGCCAACTTCTGGTAGAATTTCACACTAAAGCTATTTTTATCACTGCCCAATGATCCATCTAATACAGCACAAGGTTCATTGATGACTGTAAAAGGTATTCATACACAAGTGGATGAGTGTAAACAAAGTAGCTAATGACTCTGACTTGGTTATCAGGTTCTACTGGCAAAATTACATACAAATACTCTCTCTTAACCATTTACAGATGTAAATTATCATGGTTTAACTAAAACACTCGATATAGGTTTTGGTTGAAAGATTCCAGAGTATCCTGAGTCTAGGTTCTATTTCCTATAGATGCTAGATATTTTGTCTTGAGCTAAATTACATATTTAGCCATTCAAAATTTCATAGCTAATCAGCTAATAAACTGAATATAGAAAATTTATATCTGAGTAAATATTCAGGAAATTTATGATATACCAGTTAAATGTTTACAATTTATTACTTGTATTTTAGAGTTTACAGGTAGGATGAGAAATATTTTTTGTCTCACTCCAGTAGGAACACCCGGTTTAACAAGCCAGTCTCAAATCCATTCATCGAAAAATCTCCAGACTTACTCTGTAGGTGTAAGCAACGACTCTGATTAAAAGAAAGTTTTATTTCCCCAGATATATGAATTACTAATTAAGGCATGAAAAAATTATAAGCCGTCTGTAGCATTATCAAAATTACTGCTTTATACTAGACAGGGTTTAACTAAAAATACAATGACCGGAAACTCCTGATCAATGGCAAACAATAAAACCAGCAAATGCAATACTGTTCAAAATTACATCCTCAATTTTTCTCCTCTTGCTAAAATGACTAATCTTGTCGAATATGATTGAGCAACACTAAATAAAAAATTGCTCATAAATCATAAATCTGCCATCTGTTAATATTAAATGCAATAGTATATTTACCTGTGTCTCAAGTTCCTTCTCACTCCACCGAAATTAATAGTAGTGCCACCACAGATGTCACTCCAGTTGTGGCACTAAAAGAACTTGTGGCTAGACTGCATCGGGAACAGAACAAAATTCAAGATTTGCTGAGTTCTTTAGGATTTGCTCTCAGAAGTTTCAATAATTTGAATCAGTTTTTAGAACTGATTCCTCTCATGGCCACCAGAGTTACCGATGCTGAAGGTAGCGCCCTATTTCTCTATAAACCAAATGGTCAAATTAGGTTAGAGCAGCTACATTGGCAGAATAGTCAACAACGGAAAATTATCCGCAAAGCCCTAGAAAATGCTACAAGTCAAATTACACTGTTACCTAATTCTGCACCACTGACAACCACAGGAATTTTAGATGCTCAGATGCATCAATATTTAGGACCAGATGTGCAGATTTTTGGTACAGCAATTATAGTTAAACATACAGAAAGGGGATGGCTTTATGTTTTAAGCCGTGATCCAGAATATAGTTGGACAGAAACTAGACAAAAGTTAGTAAGGTTAGTTGCAGATCAAACAGCGGTAGCTATTGACAACGATGAACTAGCAGTAGAATTGAGGAAAAAAGAACGATTAGATCAAGAATTAGAAATTGGTGCTGAGATTCAACGCCGACTTTTACCGCGTCAATGTCCTAATGTTCCTGGTGCTGTTTTGGCTGCACGTTGTAAACCGGCTAATCGTGTGGGTGGAGATTATTATGATTTTATTCCCACAAATCATAATCAGTTTAAATCTAATCTTAATAGCAGTAAAGAAGATGCCCGTTGGGCTTTGGTAATTGGGGATGTGATGGGTAAAGGTGTTCCTGCTGGTTTAATTATGACCATGTTGCGAGGAATGCTCAGAGGTGAAGTATTACATGGTAATTCTGCGGCGGGAATTTTGCAAAATTTGAATCGTGTTATGTATGCCGATTTGGAAAATTCCCACCGGTTTGTCACTTTGTTTTATTCAGAATATAATCCCCGTACAAGATTGTTATCTTATAGTAATGCAGCACATAATCCGCCTTTGTGGTGGCACGCTGCTACTAAGACAGTGACGAGATTGGATACTATGGGGATGTTGATTGGTTTGGATGCAAATAGTCAATATGAGAATGGGGAAGCACAATTAGAACCAGGGGATACAGTTATTTATTATACAGATGGTTTAACGGATGCGGCTGCGGCTGGTGGCGATCGCTTTGATGAAGATAATTTTGTGACTTCGTTTAATGCTGCTTGTCGTTATTGCAATGGACCCCAGGAAATTGTTGATTATTTGTTTGATAAGGTTCAGAATTTTATCGGTTCTGAACGGCAAAATACTGATGATATGACTATGGTAGTTTTACAAATTTTGTGATTACAGGAGGCAGGAGTCGGGAGATCAAACTGACTTTTAAACTCATTTTGAACTCATTGGTCAATGGGACAGATATTGAGTTATAATAAGTGGTCGCAAACATTAGTAAGTTATAGCCGGATTTGTCCCGGAGGTACGATTGACCACAAAATTTATCTTAAAAATTCTCTGGTTAGATGAGAACGTAGCTTTAGCAGTTGATCAGGTTGTTGGTAAAGGCACAAGCCCCTTAACTAAATACTTCTTCTGGCCTCGTAATGATGCGTGGGAAGAACTGAAAAAAGAGTTAGAATCCAAACACTGGATTACTGATGTTGATCGCGTTGAGTTGCTAAACAAAGCCACAGAAGTGATCAACTACTGGCAAGAAGAAGGCAGAAACCGCCCAATGGCAGAAGCACAATTGAAGTTTCCCGAAGTTGCCTTTACAGGTAGCGCCTGATTGTTTTAATTTGGTGATTGGTAATTGGTAATTGGTAATTGGTAATTATCAATTACTACCCAGTCCCGATCTTCCAATTATTCCATAGTTTAATGGTTTTATCTTCACTACACATATTCTTAAAACTCCTGTGGTGCAGTCATATTGCCTGCATAAATCATAATATAATCATTATAATATAATTAGGGTTTGCTGAATAAACCTAAAACCTTGATATATCAAAGGTTAGAGGCTGATAAACACAGAAATTAGTGCAAGGGTTTGGAAGGGTATACCGGAAAAAGTGTGCATTTTTTGGGATTTCAAGAGATGGCAAAGAAATTTTCAAATCTCCTCCTGACTCCTGACTCCTGACTCCTGACTCCTATGCCCTCACGGAAAGACTTTCTCAGCAACCCCTACATAAAATTCATTAGAATAGGCTACTTCCACAGTCATGTATGATGTAGTCATTGGTTGGAGATGCAAACCATGACTACTTACAACATTGAATTACAAGCGGGAATTTTACGGATTAAATTTGGCGAACCTGCCCAAAACGACCAAATAGTAAAAGATGCAGCGACACGCTTAGAGGAAATGGCGCAGTCGGGAGAATTAGCAGGGGGTCAATTATAAGGAAAAAGGCTGAAAACCCTTGAGGTTAAGTTTTGGAGCGTGGCGGAGAAACTTAACCGTCCTTTAGGCAAGGCATGAAAGCCAGTTAAGGCGTTTACGCCTCAGTGATTTTAACTATTTTCTTTGTTGGGCGATATAGTGTTTAACTGTTTCCGTACAAATATTACCAGCAGTGCTAACAAAATAACTAGGAGTCCACAAAGTAGGAAGTTTCAGTAACTCAGGAAATTCTTTTCTCAAGAAACAA
>NZ_JACJUZ010000170.1:0-1182 GCF_014299995.1 Sphaerospermopsis sp. LEGE 00249
GGGAAGCAGGGGAGGCAGGGGAAGCAGGGGAAGAAAAGACTTTCCCAGTCACCAGTCCCTCTAAAAACGGATATTCCTTGGGGTCAAATAATTGACCTTCACGGGCAGGTAAATACAGTTTGGCGTGACAACCACCACTATAAACGAGCCTAAACAAACTCAACAACCAAGCCCAAGCACCATAACGCTGATCCATTGTATCAGGAAAATTACCAGCGTCTTCTCGCAATCTTTCATACAACCCAGTTACGGAATAATAACGGGTATATACCGCATCCTGGGACATTAAACCCCGGTCTTCGGCGTATAGTAAAAATACTAATCTTAATAAGATGGTAATCAAACCACCATATATATGTTGGGGATTATATTCTGCAATGTCTCGCAATAACCGCCCATTAACTGCTGCATCAGCCGCTTGAAATCCTCTTAATAATTCCCAAAGTGCTTCTAATACCTGTTCTGATAGTTGGGTGGAAACTTCGTTTTGTGCTTTGCGACTGCGTTCTAATAATGCTGGTAAACGCTTTTCTGGGGGATAGGTAAATAATATGTCGGGGTTTAGCAACATTTCTAAAGCTGCTAATATCGGTCTACCTGCTATTTCACACATATTATTGATGTTAAATGTCAGATATCCCGATGATTCAGCCGCCGGAGCATAAACAAGTCTCAATTCTATTTCGTTGTATAATATGCCTATATGTACTTTGCTTTCTTTTAATAAACGTTCAAATTTTAACTGGGGTGTCGTTTGCCATCCGGTGTTACTTGCTACTACTTCATCTAGTGGTTGTCCCGATTTGAGAGTTTGTATCAACATTAAATAACCACCCTCTGCACCGGGTACAGCATAGTTAGGGGTGAGGTTTTCTTGATAGGATTCTAAATATACTGACAATTCTGCTAATACTGATTCTGTATTAATTAAATCGCTTTCTTGCCAATCGAGAACGTCAATAGCGAAATCTGCAAAGTTATGTGATTCTGCTTGGCTTTCAATAAAATTACGGAGACCTATTTGTAAATCAACTACATTTTTTTGAGGAATTATCCCCGCTTCACTCAGTACACCAGGGGATACAACCCAGCCCACAGGCTGTATTAAGCCTAACCATTGCTTATGGAGGTATTTGTATTCGTTGTTACTCATATTCTTGGGGACTGGGGACTGGGGACTGG
>NZ_JACJUZ010000079.1:0-22812 GCF_014299995.1 Sphaerospermopsis sp. LEGE 00249
AGGAGTCAGGAGTCAGGAGTCAGGAGTCAGGAGTCAGGAGTCAGGAGGAGATTTGAAAATTTCTTTGCCATCTCTTGAAATCCCCAAAAATGCACACTTTTTCCGGTATACCCTTCAAAACCCTTGCACTTTTTTCCTGATTTTCCACCTGAAACCCTTGATTTATCAAGGTTTTAAGTTTATTCAGCAAACCCTAATTATGAGTAGAGTTATTTTAGTAACAGGTCCAGCACGTTCAGGAAAAAGTGAATGGGCAGAAAATTTAGCAATTCAGTCCGGGAAACAGGTTATTTATATAGCAACAGCAATGGAAAATCCCCAGGATCAAGAGTGGCAAGAACGCATTGAAAAACACAAACAACGTCGTCTACAAGATTGGGTAACTCTTTGTGTACCTGTGGAACTGGCGGACACTCTCAGTAATGCCAAATCTGATACCTGTATTTTGATTGATTCTTTGGGAACTTGGGTAGCTAATTTTTTGGAAGAGGATGATTTAAGCTGGGAAAAAACCTTAGCAGAATTGTTAAAAGTAGTACGTTTAATTGATGCTGATTTGCTGTTTGTTGCTGAAGAAACTGGTTGGGGTGTAGTTCCAGCTTATCCTATAGGTCGAAAATTTCGCGATCGCTTAGGTAGTTTAGTCCGTCAGTTAGGTGGAATATGTGAATCGGTTTACTTAGTAACTGGTGGTCATGTTCTTAATCTCAGTGTTCTTGGTTTTCCCTTACCACCAAGCAAATCTTAATGCAAAATTAAGGATTAATGGACTCAGATTCCCTCATTTAAATCTACAATTAATGATATGGCAAACACACAAAACGTAAAAAAATACCTTGCTTACTGGTTTCAATTAGGGAAGAAAGTGATAGTCGGTCATAGTAATCAAAGTTTCTTGCCTAACCCAGTGCTAAAGGGCGATAACTATAGTCCAGAGTTTGAAGAGTGTTGGCAACAAATTCTTGCCTTAGAAACCCGTGATTGTTATTTAGAAGATACTCAAGAAAACATAGCCGAACTGCTAACCCCAACTTGGGAAGTCCTGCCTTGTGGGCGCTGCGCGATGCCAGTACCTGTTAAAACTATGGGAATGCCATCAATATTGTGTCCTTGTTATTATTTGCCTACTTGGCCTAATAATGAACTACCACCGCCAAGATGTCCAGTTAATACTCAACAACAATTGATAGAAATTCGCGATCGCTTGCTGGAAAATGTGGCTTCATCAATTTAACAATTTGTTCACAAAATAAGTTGTTAAATTATTTTTTGAAATTATTTTTGATTTTCACTCATAATTGCAGAGATCCCGACTTCTTTAAAAAGTCCGGGATCTTTTTGTTTACTTGCTTTCTTCCAAAATCAAAATCGAATCCGCACTGCATCCAAACTCTTCTGGTGTATATTGCATATACAGGACAAAGAAATGTTTCCATCGTCACAGAAAGAACTAAGTAGGGTTTGCTGAATAAACCTAAAACCCAGATATATCAAAGGTTACACGCTGATAAAGAGGAAAAAAGTGCAAGGGTTTTGAAGGGTATACCTGAAAAAGTGTGCATTTTTTGGAATTTCGAGAGATAGCAAAGAAATTTTCAAATCTCCTCCTGACTCCTATGCCCTCACGGAAAGACTTTCTCAGCAACCCCTACTTACGAAAATTCTACTGATTTCCATTTATCGTCTGTGTATGATGAATGGTTAGCAAAACAGCCAACCTCAAATTTTGTATCTGATCAGTTAAGAATTTTATCGCCTAGTGATGGAAATTTATTTCTGATCTATCCTAGTGCAGAAACGCAAAAAAATTAGCATTTCAACTTACAATAAATTCTCATCAGCCTGTAGAGTCGTAGCTGAATAGGCAAAGGTTATCTTCACCATCAAACACAAAATCAAATAATGAGATATTTTGGCATTTACGCCCTGGTAATTATAGACTGTAAGCTAGAATTAGTAAGCTTTATAGCTAAATAAATTTTCAAGTTATGGTAGGAGAGAAAAACCCTATAAGACCAGGTTTTTCTGTAATTAAACCCACTGTTTCTCATGTTTATTATCATTAAACAATTTTGCCAAAAAATAAAATCTTTCTTCCGGAATGTGTCTAAAAAAAAGTGATGTTATAAATTAGGACTGAAGTTTTTATCCAAGGTATCGAACAATGACAAACGCACTAGAAAACAAATCTGCTAAAAAGGCAAAACAGTCTTTTATTCGTGTTGATATTGGCGTTCCTAAAGTGCCAGTCCGTAAAAACAACACCAAAAAGCAGCAACGTGAATTACTTAGTGACTGGGAACACGCCAGTTAATACGATTTTGGATTTTGGATTTTGGATTTTAGATTGTTTAAGGCTTGCTAGATAAGCTTTTCGTCTGTCGCCATCATTTTTTCACATGGTATAATTTGCAAAATACAGGTGACAGCAAAGAAATTAACTTAACAACAAGACAGTACAGGCTGAAAAATTGTTAAATTAAGTTAACAGTGAAGACTGTACAATGTGCTTGAGTTTAGGTTAACAATGAAAGTAGCGATCACGGGAGCAACTGGTTTTGTCGGTAGTCGTCTAGTTAAACGGCTGCAAGAAGAAGGTAATAGAGTATTGGTGTTAAGTCGAAATACCAATTCTGCCCACAAGGTTTTTCCCTCTCAGGCTTTCCCAAATGTAGAAATTAGGGCTTATACACCAGGTGTATCAGGCGCTTGGCAAGATGCTGTTGCTGGTTGTGATGGTGTGGTAAATTTGGCGGGAGAACCTATCGCTGAGGAACGTTGGACACCAGAACGTAAGCAAGCTATTCTCAACAGCCGCAAACTCGGTACACAAAAAGTTGTGGAAGCTATAGCTACGGCTAACCCTAAACCATCGGTATTGGTAAACGCTTCAGCTATAGGCTACTATGGAACTAGCGAAACCGCCAGTTTTGAAGAAAATAGTCCTTCAGGTCAAGATTTTTTAGCTCAAGTTTGTCAAGAGTGGGAAGCGGAAGCGCAGAAGGCAACAAATGCCGGTGTGCGCTTGGTAATTTTGCGCTTTGGCATTGTTTTAGGTCATGGCGGCGCTTTGGGTAAAATGATTACTCCCTTCAAACTTTTTGCAGGTGGTCCCATTGGTAGCGGTCGTCAGTGGTTTTCGTGGATTCACATAGACGATATTGTGAACTTAATTATCCAAGCTTTAACCCAGCCCAAAATGCAAGGTGTATACAATGCCACTGCTCCCAATCCTGTGCGGATGAGCGAGTTAAGTAATACAATGGGACAGGTGATGAATCGCCCTTCTTGGTTGCCTGTTCCTGGTTTTGCTTTGGACGCATTATTGGGAGATGGGGCAATTGTAGTTTTAGAGGGGCAAAAGGTTTTACCTCAACGCACTCAAGCAACGGGTTTTAATTATCAATATCCTAATTTGCAATCTGCATTAAAGGAAATTTTGCAATAATTGGTGATGGGTGATGAGTAATGGGTAATTGGTAATTGGGAAACTTCCTTCTATTACCTATTCCCCATTTCCAGCCCCAACAGATATAATCAATATCTCAAACATGATATAAACAATAAACAAGAACATCTCTGGTAGGTAAATTAAAGGCTGGTGAATCAATTGAGGATCTTGCTTTTGATTATAAGTGCGATCGCCTGAAAATTGAAGAAGCTATTCGCTGTGAATTACCTGTTGTTGCATGACCACACCTAAGTCAATTACCTTTTTTATTGATAGATGTTTAGGTACAGGAACTGTACCCGAAAAACTTCGCAATGCAGGTATTTTAGTAGAAATTCACGACGAACATTTTGGTCAAGGAACTCAAGATGTAGACTGGCTACCAGAGATAGGTAAAAAAGGTTGGGTTGTTTTAACTAAAGATGATAGAATCAGTAGAAACAAGTTAGAAAGAATTGCTGTTGCTCGCGCTCAAATAAAAATGTTTATTTTGATTTCCCAAGGTTTAAAAGGCGAAGAAATGGCAGAAATTTTTATTAAAGCAATTGACAAAATGGAAAAGTTTGTTCTCAAGCATCCTGCTCCATTTATTGCAAAAGTTTCTCGTGAAGGTAAAATTAATCCTTGGAAAACAGTCAGATGTTATTACAAGAAATAGAGCAGTTTTTATCCTAACTAATTTTTCCCAAATTTCTTAGCAACCCAACTACTAATACCACTAATTAACGCCCCTCCCATTAAAAGACCAATAGCTGGGTTAAATAAGGGTTGCCAAAGTTTATGCCATAAATCTAAACCTAAGTTGATGCCTGAAGCATCGCCAACAACAGCGACAGCAAACCAACCAAATCCTAAAATTACTAGGAAAAAATCAGCGACTAATATTGTATTTACCCAATTTAATATTTTATCTTTCATCATTGAATAGGGAACAGGGAACAGGTGACTGGGGACTGGGGACTGGTGACTGGGGACTGGGGATAGTAAGAGATTTACCAATTACCAATTACCAATTACCAATCACCAATTACCAATTACCAATCACCAATGATTCTTCAAACAGCCATGTTTTGACTTTAGCCAAACTTTGCCAATCGAGTTTTCTAGTTAAACCGTCTTCAATGCTGTTTTTTACTTCTTCTTCCCATTCTTGATTGACAAAAATCAATTGTTTTGCTATGTCGATATGTTCTCGTAAACCTTTCTGACCGGTTTCTAACATGGCTACAGCCAGATTAATTCGACCTTGTGGATCTTGGGGATTAATTTTTACGGCTTTGCTGGCAGCTTTATAGGCTAACTGTGCTTTACCTTCTAGAAGATATAACCAAGATAAGCAAATCCAAGCTGAACTAGCTCTAGGAGAGCGATCGCATACTTCTTTAAATACAGGAATAAGATTTGCGGCTGATTCACCGTCTTTGTAGCGTTGTAAACCTGTATCAAATAATTCTTCAACTGTAATAGTCATTTGTTATTTGTCGTTAGTCATTAGTTATTTGTCATTGGGCATTGGGCATGGGGCATTGGTTATGGGGCATTGGTTTATTAATCTTTCCCAATGCCCAGTCACCAATCACCAGTCACCAGCCCCCTATTATACCCCAAAGGATTTACCGCAACCGCAGGTTTGAGAAGCGTTGGGGTTGGTGAACTGAAAACCACCACCAATCATGGCATCACTGTAATCCAGCATCAAACCATAGAGATATAATAAACTCTTGCGATCGCAAACAATTTTAAAGCCGTCATAATCAAAAACTTCATCCTGGGGAGTGATCTTGCTGATATCTTCAAAATCCATCATGTAAGACATCCCAGAACAACCACCTTGACGAACTCCAACCCGTAAACATAAATCTTGACCTTGTTTAGCTTGGAGAGATTTTACTTGGCGCAATGCTGCTTCACTTAGCATAATGCCGCGTTCTTGAGTTTGGATTGCTTGTGTCATCTGCTGTTTACACTCCTTAATTAGTCTAAATATTAACTGGTATATGCCGTTGATAGCCTGGATGCTGATTTTTTGATTTTTGTTCTATTTTAGCGGCATTGGTGAGGTGAAAACGTTAAATTCTCAATACTTTGTCAACAGCAGCCAAGGAATTTTATTCTAAAATTGAGAGGTTTGGTGTATTTAGAGATGGGGTATTTTCTGAGTTTCAGCCACAAGCAGTCTGAGCAGCAACCACTCTTCAGGTACAGTAGGGTTATTAACAGAAAACTTGAGCCGAATTTTAGCCATTCCCCACATTTGACTTCCAAATAGCTTTTTTTGATTCACTTAATCTATGACAAGTTTTAATCGCTCTACCAGTCGTCGGTTGAAGAAATTAATCCAAATTCCTTCTATATGGGAGGGCGATCGCCGTCCGTTGTCATCACCAGTGTCATCCAGAGATTCCCAAGAGTCCCAAGGGGAATGTATCCTTTGGGTGGATGGCTCTCAAGGTATTGTTAGAGGTATGGATATGGTATCTCCCGACCTTGGACCAGAAGCAATAGTTCGCACCTTAATGCGAGCAATGGAGCATCCCCACAGTCCTGCTAAACCAGCTAGACCTCAAAGAATTGTGGTCAAAGACAGGGAAATTCAATTTTACCTGCGGGGAGTTTTGCAAGATTTGGATATTGCTATTGACTATGCACCAGAATTACCTTTAATTGATGAACTATTTCGCTCTTTTGCGGATATAGTTGATAGTCAAATTCCTAATTTACCTCCAAAATATGCAAAAATTCTGAATGAAAAGGCTTTTGCAGTTTGGGAAGCAGCACCTTGGGATTTTCTGGAAGAACAGCAAATCTTGTCTATAGAAATAAATAAATGGGATGTGGGGACACTCTATGTCTCAGTCATGGGAATGCTGGGGATGGAGTATGGTGTTTTGTTATATCGTTCAGAAGAATCTCTCAAGCGGTTCCGTGCAGATATTTTAGAGGATGAAGAATCAGAGCAAGGTTTAGAAGCAGCTTTCTTAAAGCAAGATTGCTTATTTCTCACCTTTGATCAAGTGGATGAAGATGAAGATGAAGATGAAGATTTAGCGGATTTACCCCTATCGGAGATTGAACCTACTTTTGGTAATATTCACCCCTTAGAAGGATTACGCTCGATTTTATATGAGGAAGAAGCACTTGTAGTATTTGTGGCACTAGAAAGTTTGATCCGCTTTATCCGTGATTATCGTCATCAGTTATACGAAGAAGACTTCCCCCCCATCAACCGACGTTATCGCATTTCTCTACCCCATCCCGATGAAACAACTAAATCCGTGTCTGTCACTGTCTCGACTATGCCAGAATTAGCAGCAGAGTTAGAGGAAATGGCAGGGTTTGATTTTTCAGATGAAGATGAGTGGGATGAGGATACCGAGATCCGCACATTGCGGGATGATTTGATCCCAGAAGATTCATTTTTGAGTTTAGGAGTGATTTCTTGGGAGATGTTGAATTCTCTACGTCAGGAAGTGAATTATCATGCAGGACAGGAAATTCAACCTGTCGGTGATGGTTTACCCGTGATTTTAATTCAAACTTCCCGCCCCAAAGCTAAAACGGTGATTGAAAATATTCAAGCTGCTGGAGGATTGAAAGCTATATGCTTTAATCCAGGTGCTAATCCCTTAGACGGTGAACGATATGATTTAGGTTTGTTACAAACAGAGAATGGGGATCTGTTCCTGTTTGGGGAATTTCCAGAGGATGATCCCACTCACGTTGAAGCCAAGAAAAAATGGAATCAGCGGTGTCAGCAAACTAATGGATATTGCGGTTTGATCATTGCTAAGGGATTGACAGGTGCTGCTCGTGGTAATCCAGGGTTAAAAGATATGATGGCTTTGTTTGAAGCGCGATCGCTCTCTACTCAAGATTTAGGTATTGGTACTCTCCAACTTATGCCCCAACTAGAATTTGAATAATTTTCTGTGTAGTTACCACAGATAGTCATCAAATCCACACTGAGTTCAATTATTTTGGTTTGATCTGTGGTTTTCTACAATGAAGTCCTATAGTAATTGCTGCATAATTTGTTGTTAAAAAGATCAACTTGGTTCGTTTAGTTTATCTATCTTGACGGCGAATTTTTAGTTATATTTTATGATCTTCGTGTTTATTTGAGCAAATCTCTGATAGTATCATTTTTTCCTTTGACTTTTGGATTCTTTTTGACAACCGTTAACACATAGCAAGTTGCATGATAATGACTAATAAAAAATGGGCTGTTAAACGCATAACCGTCAACCTAGCAACTCAGGAAGCGGAAAAATTAGAAAAATATTGTCAACAGACTGGTAGACCCGCTACTGATGTGATTCGTGAGTTGATTAGAAGTTTACCTCTTTCTGAAGATAGTAAGAGTAATGCTTAATGAGGCATTGGGCATTGGGCATTGGGCATGGGTAAAAATCTTTTCCTCCCCTGCCTCCCCTGCCTCTCACAGGGGTAGGTTTTTAATATTATCTGTTGAGGCAGGACTAGGAAGACAAGGAGGGAAAGTAGACAAGGAAGATTTTCTCCGCACAATAGTCTTTTTGTTACCAAGATAATATGATTTTGTACGGTTTTCCTCCCCTGCCTCCCCTGCCTCCCCTGCTCCCTCTGCTTTCTTCCCAGTCCCCAGTCACCCATCCCCAGTCTCCATTACCCATTACCTATTCTGACACCAACCCAGTTACAATTTGTAAAGAAACTTATAGCGCAGCTTGGCGTAAGTAATAGAGGAACTTGGGAATGCGTGTTGCAATTGTAGGAGCAGGATTAGCTGGGTTGGCTACTGCCGTAGATTTAGCCGATGCGGGTTGTGAGGTACAAATCTTTGAATCTCGTCCCTTTGTCGGTGGGAAAGTTGGCAGTTGGGTGGATGGTGATGGCAACCACATAGAAATGGGATTGCACGTATTTTTTGGCTGCTACTACAATCTGTTTGAGTTGATGGAAAAGGTGGGAGCAGGGAACAATTTACGCCTGAAAGAACATACCCACACTTTCATCAATAAAGGAGGACGCACTGGGGCTTTAGATTTTCGTTTTATCACCGGTGCGCCTTTTAATGGCTTAAAGGCATTTTTCACTACTTCCCAACTTTCAGCACTGGATAAACTGCAAAATGCGATCGCTCTGGGAACTAGCCCCATTGTCCGGGGTTTGGTAGACTTTGAAGGGGCAATGAGAAATATCCGCGATTTAGACAAAATCAGTTTTTCTGACTGGTTCTATAGTCACGGAGGCAGTAAAGGCAGCATCAAACGGATGTGGAATCCTATCGCTTATGCTTTGGGCTTTATTGATTGTGATCATATTTCTGCCCGTTGTATGTTGACAATCTTCCAGTTTTTTGCAGTCAGAACCGAAGCGTCTATTTTGCGAATGCTGGAAGGTTCACCCCACGAATATTTACATAAACCAATTATTGAATATTTAGAAGCCAGAGGTACAAAAATCTATACCCGTAGACAGGTGCGGGAAATTCAATTCACTGAGTCTAATGTTCTTGGGGAAGCAGAAACCAAAGTAACAGGTATAGTAGTTGCCCAAGGTGACAAAGAAGAAGTAATCACAGCTGATGCTTATGTTTGTGCTTGTGATGTACCGGGGATTCAGCGAGTTTTACCCCAAGCATGGCGAAAATGGTCAGAATTTGATAACATTTATAAACTTGAAGCTGTTCCAGTCGCTACAGTACAGTTAAGGTTTGATGGTTGGGTGACAGAACTACAAGATGCAGAAAAACGGAAACAGTTAAATCATGCTGCGGGGTTGGATAATTTGTTATATACAGCAGATGCTGATTTTTCTTGTTTTGCGGATTTGGCTTTAACTAGTCCCGCAGATTATTATCGTCCTGGGGAGGGTTCATTGTTGCAGCTAGTATTGACACCGGGAGATCCGTTTATTAAAGAAAGCAACGAGGCGATCGCCCAGCACGTTTTAAAACAAGTCTATGAATTATTCCCCTCATCCAGAGAATTAAACATGACTTGGTATAGTGTGGTGAAACTAGCTCAATCTTTATACAGAGAAGCACCAGGAATGGATGTTTACAGACCGGATCAAAAAACACCAATTCCTAACTTTTTCTTAGCAGGAAGTTACACCCAACAGGATTATATTGATTCTATGGAAGGTGCAACAATTTCTGGAAGACGTGCAGCAAAAGTCATTCTAGAAAGTGTGAAGAATTAGGTATTGGGGACTGGGGACACTTCGACAAGCTCAGTGCATCGCTGGGGACTGGGGACTGGGTAAAGGTTCTTCTGAATTACCAATCACCAATTATCAATTATCAATTATCAATTATCAAACAAATCTAATGGCTGACTGGTTAGAACATAGCGTACAGGTAGAAGTAGAAGCTCCCATAGAATTAGTATGGGGGTTGTGGTCTGATTTAGAACAAATGCCGAACTGGATGAAATGGATTGATTCGGTGAAAATTTCCCCTGATGATCCAGAGATTTCTTTATGGAAATTGAGTACAGGGGGTTTAGAATTTACCTGGAAATCTCGGATTCTTAAAACAATTTCTCATCAAATTATTCAATGGGAATCTGTGGATGGTTTACCCAATCAAGGGGCAATTCGTTTTTATGATCGCCATGCAGGTGGTAGTATTGTGAAAATGACTATTTCCTATGCTATTCCTGGTTTTTTGGGTAAGTTGATGGATAATTTGTTTTTGGGAAAAGCTGTAGAGTCAACAATTCAAGCGGATTTGGAGAGGTTTAGAGAATACGCTTTGAATGCGAAGGGTGATGGGTAGAGATGGGGAAAATTGGCAGTAATCAGCCTTTATAATTGGCTAATTACTGTCTTGAAAATTGATAATTTAGTATCAAAAAATACAAGAAAGCTGCTTATATGTCTCAATTAAACCTATTTGATTTACCAGAAAAACAGAAAATATCAAACACTAATTTGGAAGCTAATCAAGCTAGTAAAAATTTATGTACTAATCTATTTACCAATCAATACTCTATTCATAGATGGTACAATTTTATCGCTGGGTTTTCTCCTGAATTTGTGAAATTTTGCATAAAAGCTGCACACATCAATAGTGAAGATGTTGTCATTGATCCTTTTTCTGGATTAGGTACTACACTGGTTGAAGCTAATTTGCAAAATGTTTCTTCAATAGGATTTGAAGCTCATCCTTTTTTCTATGACATATCACAAGCCAAAATATTTCCTATATTAGATACAGAAAATATCAAGTATTTAGAGAACCTATTATTATCAATTAAACCTTATACTGGCAATTTCCAAGAAATATGGACTGAAGACGCTTTAAAATTTTTAACTAAGCTGATTGCAGAAGATAATTTAACTTTATTAGCAAGTTGTCTAGAAATAGAAAATCAGCTTGATCAGGAAAATAAATCATTATTTCGGTTAATAGTTTCCAAGGTTCTTGAACAAACTTCTTTAGCACAAACTGATGGTATTTATAAAGCACCGACTACTTTAAAAAAATCCATCTCTTTTGATGATTCTGTTTCTAGAATATGTAAACAAATATATGAAGATGTTGAATATTTACAAGCTCAAAATACTTTCAGTTTTCAAGCTAAATTAAATTTTTGCAGTTCAGAAAATATGCAATCTGTGGACAATGAAAGTTGTTCACTTTGTATAACTTCTCCACCTTATTTAAATAACTTTGATTTTGCAGAAATGACCAGGATGGAATTATATTTCTGGCGTTATGCGGGTTCTTGGAGAGAAATTACAGAAAAAGTTCGTCGTCGTTTAATTGTGAATACAACAACAGCACCTACAGATTTAAAAAGGAATCAAGATTTTTTCTCTTCTACATTATCAACAAGATTCAAGTTAAAATATTTAGATTCTATCATAGCAGAATTATTTAATGAAAGAAAAATCAGACCAGGTAAAAAAGATTATTATTTATTGATATATCCATATTTTGCCCAAATGCAAAATGTAATTAGAGAATTACAGAGAATACTGCGATCTAGTAGTAATTTACATTTGATTGTTTCCGATGCTGCACTATATGGCGTTTATATTCCCACTCATGAAATCTTGAGTCAATTAATGATAGATAACGGTTTTCAAATTATCAATGTAGAGAATATGAGAAAACGGGGTGAACGCTGGTTGCTAAAAAAAAGGACAGGTGCAAATAAATTAGGAGAGTATCATATTCATGCAAAAAGAATTTAACTCAGATTTAGATATTGATAATACTAACGATCTTGATGAAAGTAGTAGTACACTATATGCTATTGCTATGGATTTCATAAAAAGTTATATAGATGTTTATTTAAAATTAGTAAATGAAACTAAGGGTTTTGCTGTAGTTGAAGCTAATAATGCCCAAGATTATGAACAGAAATTAATAATTTTAACTGGAATTAATAGCAATCTTGACCCGCTAACTTCAACGGCAAATGATGTAGTTCAAGAATGGCAAAGACGACAAGCAATAATTTTTGATGTAGAAGCATCCATAACTAAAGGTGTTTATATACAAATGCGAGAGGTAGCGCAAAATTTAATTGATGAATTACGTATATCTACAAATAATTTTCAAGTTTTTGAAGCTGATTATATTAATAAAAATCCGAGAATGTTACCAATTTTTCAGAGGTTGATTAATGTCAGAAGTAAATCTGAATTGAAGAAAAGAGTTGGTAATGTTTCTGATAATTCTATATCAAAGCCAGCAGCTAAGAGATTAGCTGATATTCTCAACAGTAACACAACTAATAAAAATATAGATGATCAGGAAATTTTACAAGGTTTGGAAACAACATTAGAAGGAATTGTGCGTGATTTAGTCGGTAGAGTATTACTAGAAAGTATAGTAGCTACAGCACTTGATGAAGCTAATGTTCCTTACAAACGAGAAAAGGAATACAAGTATTTAGAAGGAGTTATTTATAATTTCCGATCTGATTTTGTTGTACCTGATGAAAATGAACCTAAAGCATTTATAGAAGTAAGAAAGTCATCCTCTAGACACGCTTCTTTATATGCTAAGGATAAAATGTTTTCAGCTATCAACTGGAAAGGAAAAAATAAAGATATTCTGGCTATATTGATTGTAGATGGAGAATGGACGGCTGAAACTTTGCGAATTATGGCTAATGTTTTTGATTATGTTGTTCCTATCAAAGCTGTTTCTTCGGTAGCAAATTCTATTGCTGAGTATTTACAAGGAGATAAATCAAAGTTGAAATGGGTGATTGATTTTTCTATTAAACCAGCAAATGAGGAAGTTATGCTTGAAGATGAATAAAAATTATTTTTCAAGTAGAGACACAGCATCACCATGTCTCTATTACTTCCTGACAACTAAAAAAAACAATCAAAAAACAATCAAAAAACAATCAAAAAAATAATAACTTACCAAGTTGGATCACTAAAAAGATGAATGGTTAATTCCTCTTTATTTGGAGGAACAGGAGTAATACAAGCACGGATGATTTCCCCATCGTCTAACTCAACAGTGCAAGCGTGACAAGTTCCCATTAAACAACCAGTAGGAATTGATACTCCTGCCCTCTCTGCTACATCTAATAAAGGTTCTCCAACTTCAGCTTCGACGGTAACATTATCTGGTAGAAAATGGATCTTCATAGTCATTGGTTGTGGATAATTAATGTCAGAAAAAAGGTAGATATTCAGATTTTTGCTGATAGCTGAATACTGATAGCTGACTGCTTACAAAAAAGGCGTTAAATCTAAATGGGTTTCTACTTCGGTAGCTAAAGAATCTAAAATCTGTTCTCGTTGATCTCGATAATTAGCAACACCTGTGGGTAAAGATTTTAAACCTCTTTGTTGACGTAAACGATTTAACCATGCACGTCTCCAAGGACCATTATCAAAAATTCCATGTAAATAAGTCCCCCAAACAGATTGACAATTATCAACTAAGCCTAAATTAACATCGTCAAATAAAGGTTGACATACGGTTTTATCTGTTGGTTGTTCTACACGCGATCGCCCTTGATGAATTTCAAACCCATTCACAGGTAAACCCATCTGAGGATAATTAGAAGTCACCTGACGTTGACGGGCTATTTTCTGTCCTGTGATCACAGTTTTCATCGGTAATAAATTTAACCCTGCATATCTGCCGGCTTGCCCTTCTAATCCTTCTGGGTCAGCTACCATTTGTCCTAACATTTGGAAACCGCCACAGATGCCTAAAACCGTTCCCCCAGAAGCAGCATAATTTTGAATTGCTTCCGCCATACCACTTTTTTGCAATAGCATTAAGTCGGCAATTGTTGTCTTTGTCCCTGGAATAATTACTGCATCAGGGTGTCCTAACTCTTGCTTAGGACTAAGGTATTTTACTGAAACTGTTGCTTCTGATTCCAATGGATCAAAGTCGGTAAAATTGGCAATTCTGGGTAAGCGGATAACAGCAATATTTAATTCAGCTTGACTTTTATAAGATTTTCTCTCTAACAAGTCCAGTGAGTCTTCTGCTGGAAATACTTGTTCTAGATAAGGTATGACACCGACCACGGGAATACCAGTCCGTTCTTCTAACCATTTAAGTCCTGGTTCAAGGATGGAAAGCTGTCCTCGGAATTTATTAATTACTACCCCTTTCACCAATTCGCGTTCATCAGGTTCTAATAACTCTAATGTTCCTACTACATGAGCAAAAGCTCCTCCCCGGTCAATATCAACTACTAACAGAGTCGGTGCATTTAAATATTTTGCCACCCTCATGTTAGTTAAATCTCGATGCTTGAGGTTAATTTCTGCTGGACTTCCCGCACCTTCACAAACGAGTAAATCAAATTCTGTCTCTAGCTGTTTTAGCGATTCCTGAATTGTGCGCCAACCGAGTTCAAAATATTGCTCGTAATAATCCTTAGCACTAACTTTACCTACCGCTTTACCTTTAAGAATGACTTGAGAAGTCATATCCCCTTGGGGTTTGAGTAAAATGGGGTTCATTTCCACTAGAGGCGTTACCCCCGCAGACCAAGCTTGCACTGCTTGAGCATAACCTATTTCTCCACCATTGGCGGTGACATAAGCATTTAAAGCCATATTTTGACCTTTAAAGGGTGCTACTCGCCAGCCTCGCCGTGAGAGAATGCGGCAAATAGCTGTAGTTATCAGTGATTTCCCTGCGTGGGATGTTGTTCCCACTACCATAATTGATTTCATAGGGTAACTTGTTTGTTTTTTGAGTGTCGCTGTAATTTTTGAGTTAAAGGTTTTTCAATAATGGACAATTGACAGTGAACAATTGACAATTACCTCTCTCTGGAAAGGAGAGGATTGAAAAAGCGGAATTTTTGGCTTTTTTGCCCCTTGAAAGGGGAGGTTTTAAACCGTATGGCTAACGCCACGCTACGCTATCGGCTGACGCTCAATGCGGAAGCCTTGAATGAAACAATTGTCAATTATCAATTGTCAATTATCAATTGATAATTTGCTAATCTACTCATTAAATTGGAAAAAAGCAGATTAAAAAACTAGGTTAGAGCTTATTGTTCCCTTAACCTAGTTTTCACTTTGACTTGCTTATCTAAAGATGTCAATTTTTTCCGCTAAAAAGGTAGTCGAAACCAACGAGTAATAGCATCATTTAAGCGATCGCCCCATGATGGACCAGGCAAGTCTGTATCCCAGAATTTTTCTACCAACTGATAACCCAGGGGTGTGAGGCGAAAACCGTCGGTTATTCCCTGGCCATCGACTTCTCTGCGTAGTATCCCCACTTCGATTAACCAACCTAAAGCGTTATCACAGGCTAATTCTGATAAAGGGCGTTTGGTATAACCTTGCTTAAAGCCATTTTCTGTAGCGATCGCACCCAAGGCAATACTTTGGCTTTGCATAGCTTTCCATAAACTCAGATGGAAAGGTGAACAGATCAGCGATCGCTCGGCTCTTAGGAGTGTTTTCTGACTATATACAAAGGGTTTGGAGTTTGGAGAATTTATTGTAGTCATAGGGCATAGGGCATAGGGCATAGGGCATAGGGTGATGGGGAGGCCTGACAGGGGTAGGTTTTTAATATTATCTGTTGAGGCAGGACTAGGAAGACAAGGAGGGAAAGTAGACAAGGAAGATTTTCTCCGCACAATAGTCTTTTTGTTACCAAGATAATATGATTTTGTACGGTTTTCCTCCCTTGTCCACTGTCCTTCCTTGTCCCCCAAGTCTTGCCCTCACGACAATGTAAAATACCTACCCCTGTGAGGATGGGGAAGTGGGGAAAGTGAATAACCCAATCACCAGTCACCAATCACCATTCACCATTCCCTAACAATTGTAAATTATTGTAAAATTTCCACAGCATCAATATTCTGAAACAGGAAAGGTGAATTATGGCACTAGCAGTTGGTACAGATGCACCTGCATTTACCACCAAAGATACAAACGGCAATACAATATCATTATCTGATTTTGCGGGTAAAACCGTGGTTCTGTATTTTTACCCCAAAGATGACACTCCAGGTTGTACCAAACAAGCTTGTAGTTTCCGGGATGCCCAACCTGAATATCAAGGTAAAGATGTTGTAGTTTTGGGAGTAAGTGCTGATGATGAAGCCTCCCATCAAGCATTCACCGCTAAATATAATCTCAATTTCCCCTTATTGGCTGATACTGATCAAGCCTTGATTAAAGCTTACGATGTTGATGGTGGTGGTTATGCCAAGCGTGTTACCTATGTCATCGATCCTAACGGGAAAATTATTCATGTTGATGGTGCTGTTAACACAACTACCCATGCTAGTGATGTTTTAAATGCACTTGGTTTGTAATAACTAGGGTTTGCAACTAGGGTTTGCTGAAAAAGTCTTTCCGTGAGGGCATAGGAGTCAGGAGTCAGGAGTCAGGAGTCAGGAGTCAGGAGGAGATTTGAAAATTTCTTTGCCATCTCTTGAAATCCCAAAAAATGCACACTTTTTCCGGTATACCCTTCAAAACCCTTGCACTAATTTCTGTGTTTATCAGCCTCTAACCTTTGATATATCAAGGTTTTAGGTTTATTCAGCAAGCCCTAACTAGGGTTTGCTGAAAAAGTCTCTTCGTGAAGGCAGGGAATAGGGAATAGGCAAGAGTTTGGGTGATCTGTTAGTAACCAATTCTTTGAAATTTCACCCGGAAAATGCACGCTTTTAGGAGTATACCCCTGAAAAATCCTGCACTGATTTCCTGATTTTCCACCTGAAACCCTTGATTTATCAAGGTTTTGAGTTTATTCAGCAAGCCCTAACTAATAATTTTCCATAACCTCAACTTCAAACCCAACCAGGATGAGAAGTTGAGGTTTTGACTGTTCCAGGACTTACGCAAAACAGAACAAAAGTAGGGGTAATTCATGAATTACCCCTACGCAAGAATCAGCTTTTATTCCAATCTTGTGTAACTGCTATTTTCATTGATCTGAAGCAGGTAAATTGATCAACGGTGCTGCATTTTCACCGGATGTAGTTGGTGAAGTTGTAGTTGGTGAATTTGGGTTTGGTTGTTGCTGACTTTGCAGAAGTTTTTGTTGTCTGGCTTTAAACGCTGCTGCTGCGTCATTTAGCTGTTGATTTTGTTGTTCAGAATTCCAGTTGAGAGTGCCGAAATTTGCCTGATGAATCAGGTTAAACATATTGAAATCTGAACCATTGCCGAAGATTGAATTGCTATTTTTATCAGTCTCCAAAGTAGCAAAAGGTTGATTTGGATTAGCTAAACTCGGTGGTGCTACTAAAACAGATGCAAAGCTAATTCCTGCGAAAGTGGCAACTAAGATTTTTGGAACTGGTAAAAATGGTTTGTTCATGAGATTTCCCCTCACATTTTGCCTCCTTTAATCATGCTTCTATACTAAGCCAGTGTCTTGCGTAGTTGGGGTTGAATGCTGAGTAAAGCCACTACAGCAAATCCTAGTAATACTAACAATGCTCCCCCAAAGGTGACATCACCCCAGAAAGCGTGCATGACAACATCACTTAATCCCCAATTACTGTTTAGATATAAGTAGCGTATGGGTTCAATTGCATAGCTGAGGGGGTTGAGGGTAGCGATCGCCTGTAACCATCCTGGCATAAAGGATAATGGTGCTAAAGCTGTGCTGGCAAATAATAAAGGTAGGTTAGTCACAAAAATTACTGCAATTAATTCAATGTGTCCTGGTAAAGCAAAGGCTAAACCGAGGGAAATGGCGGTGACACCTAAAGCTAGTAGAAATACTATGAGAGCGATCGCCCCTAGCCCGGATGCATCCGGTAAACCTGCACCTAAAAATGCCGCTGCACCAACAATTACAGCCGCTTGCAGTAAACTTTGGCTAATGATAAAGATAGCAGAAGCAAAGACAATTGAGAAACGAGAAGCTAAAGGTGCTACCAGTAGACGGTTTAAGAAGCCAAATTCCCTGTCAAACATCACAGGTAAACCGGCATTTAACGCCCCAGCAAAAGCGGTAAAGACAATTACACCAGCCGCTAAAAATTGTCCGTAATTTGTCGTACTACCAAATAAACCCTGGGGCGCATTTTGGAATAATGCACCAAACAACACCAACCACATCACTGGTTGAATAATCCCTGCTGCTAGAGTAGAAGGACGACGTTGTAATTGAATAAATAGACGACGAGTTAAAGCTAGGGTTTCTTGGACTATTTCCCCCAAAAAGTTGGGTGTATTTTTGGCAACTACGGTCTGTGAGTTGAGTTGCTGGAAATTGATATCTGTCTTCATAGGGATTTTCAGATTAGATATACAGTAGATATACAGGGTGTAAACTTAAAAAGTCCGAATTATAAACATTTTTGCACTTGGGAATTAGCCCATAATCACAATAATATTTATAATTCTTAATATTACATTATATCAAAATATGATGTAAAATAATGTTGACATTGTTGACATTAATAAAGATTTAGCTATAGATATCCATTGACTGGGAGCATCCCAAATGTGTAAATTTATTTTTATCTAGGGAAATAAAATGCTCCAAGACTTGATATGATTGAACCGCAAAGGACGCAAAGGACACAAAGGTAAGAGATTGTGAGAAATTGTGAGAGATTGTGAGAGATTGTGAGAGATTTTTTAGTGTTGTTGCGTTTATTTTGTCAAAATTGGGATGCTCTCCATTTACTCAACTTGATTACGCTTTAAAAGAAGAAGATTATGAAAATTAATTACATTAATACCCGCAAAATTCCCATCTTGTTTCATAATAGATAGCAGTACAAAAACAGAATAATTTAAACGTAAGAATTTAGGAACAGAAATCAATTAATTCTTACCTACATTGTTTATTTTGGATTCTGATTGATTACCGTCCAACCAATATCAATAAAGTGGTAAACTGCAAATGAATGAAACTCAACTTTCTCTACATACTCAATTAACACAAATGATTAGCGGTTATTGGGTAGCTCAAGCTATCTCCACTGCTGCTAAATTAGGCATTGCTGATATTTTGCAACAAGGTAAACAATCCTGTCAAGAATTAGCTGAAAGTACAGATAGTGATCCTAGTGCTTTATATCGTCTCATGAGGACTTTAGCAAGTATCGGTATTTTTCAAGAAACAGATAATCAAAACTTTATCCTCACTCCTTTAGCTAAACATTTATGTAGTGATCATCCGCAATCAGTCAAAGCAACTGCTATTATGCTAGGAGATGCACCCCATTATCAACCTTGGGGGAAAATGTTTTATAGTGTGAAAACCGGAAAACCAGCATTTGATCATCATTTTGGGATGGGTGTATTTGAATATTTTAAATCCCATCCTCAAGATGCGGAAATTTTTGAGGAAAGCATGAATTGTTTTTCTTTAGTTGAGGAAAAAGCTATTCTCGATGTTTATGATTTTTCCCCCTTTAAAACCTTGGTAGATGTAGGTGGAGGATATGGAGAAATGTTAGGTAATTTTTTACAACAATATCCCCATCTTCAAGGTATTCTCTTTGATGAAGAATATGTAATTTCACATTGTCAACCAACATTAGAAAAACATGATATAGTTAGTCGTTGTCAAACTGTTAGCGGTAGTTTTTTTGAAGCAGTTCCATCAGGAGGAGATGCTTACCTTTTAAAACATATTGTTCACGACTGGGATGATGAAAGAGCAATTAAAATTCTGCAAAATTGTCGAAATGCTATGGATGAGCATAGTAAAATATTGGTTTTAGAAATGATTATTGAACCTGGTAATATTCCGGGTGCTGCAAAAATGTTAGATTTGAATATGTTGGTGATGTGTCCTGGTGGTAAAGAAAGAACAGCAGCAGAGTTTCACGAATTATTTACGAAAGCTGGTTTAAAATTAACTCAGATTATTCGCACTGCTGATGATATTTGTATCATTGAAGGTTGTAAATAAACTCTCAGTTTTTTTTTATGATAGCATCCCAATGAAAGAAAAAAAGTAAGCATTTATTAGGTAGGACAAGTTTTGGAATATGCAGTTAAAGCAGGTTTACCGTTAAATTGTCAAAATGTCAGAATTCAGGAGTCAGTAGGGGCAAACCCCCCGTGGTTGCCCGTACTTGAATTTTGTATTTTAAATTCTCAATTATGACAAAATATCTCACTATTAATTAATTAATTAATTATTCAATTTTTAACAATTTTCATGTATTTACACCACATCTGCAAAAACATATTTTTTCCTTAGCGTCTTTGCTGCTTTGTGTCTACCCTGCGGGATCTCCTGACGGAGATTGCGCGAAACCTTAATCAAGATTTGGTTCATTCTAATTTTTCCCTCTTCCGTACACCTTCTGTATTCTTTCTTCTGCCGCTTGCTTTGTTGTGCCTCCTGCGTTTTTGCGGACTTTTTCTGTGTTCTTTTACAGAAAATCCGTGGGCTATAAATGTTGTGTTTCTACCTTGTAAATCAGTTGTAGAAACATATCTGTCATCTAAATCAGAAACAGGTTGATAATTACCCCATCCTAGAAATTCATATTGCTGTTGTCGTGCTTCTTCCCAAGAATTGGCTTCAAATTTTTTTATCAATTGAGAATTATCATCTAGCAAAACACGGGCGCTTTCATTATGTGATGGAAAGAAATCATAGCTACCATCTTCATTTTGCCATAATTCATAAGTTGTTAATTTTAAAGAACTTGTCATATACATTAGACATCTCCAGAAAAGAAATTATGGAACTTATTTATGGGGGCAGGGTGAAGCATTTGGGATATCTATATCTCTGATTTTTCCGTTAAATTATCGCCCAAATGCTTCGCCCCTACAACATATTACAAATTAATACATTCTATTGTGGAGATGTCTATTGCTTCTGTCTTTGTTAGTGGAGTTTCCTGCGCCCAAGGACATGACTTTTCTAGTCCACCCCCTTGCGCCTGTATTCTACCCCTATGAGCAGGTTTTTTCTTTCCCATTCTCTCTAAATTTTACAGTCAGAATCAATATATCTGAATATCTAGATAGGGTTTGCTGAATAAACCTAAAACCTTGATATATCAAAGGTTAGAGGCTGATAAACACAGAAATTAGTGCAAGGGTTTTGAAGGGTATACCGGAAAAAGTGTGCATTTTTTGGGATTTCAAGAGATGGCAAAGAAATTTTCAAATCTCCTCCTGACTCCTGACTCCTATGCCCTCATAGAAAGACTTTCTCAGCAACCCCTAGATATTTATTTGAGTTAATCCTCATCTCATCCTTTAGCACAACTCCCGACAACGCTAAAATAGTACCCTAAAGCAAAATCATCAACATGATAATATGACCACAGCTACACCAGTAAAAACAGAATACGAAGCAATTATTGGTTTAGAAACCCATTGTCAACTTTCTACAAACACCAAAATCTTCTCTAGCAGTTCCACCGCTTTTGGTGCAGATCCTAATACCAATATTGACCCGGTGTGTATGGGTTTACCAGGAGTTTTACCTGTACTTAATGCCAAAGTTCTAGAATATGCAGTTAAAGCAGGTTTAGCGTTAAATTGTCAAATCGCTAAATATAGTAAATTTGACCGTAAACAGTATTTTTATCCTGATTTACCGAAAAATTATCAAATTTCTCAATATGACTTACCCATAGCTGAACATGGTTGGTTAGAAATAGAAATGGTAGACGAAGCGGGAAACCCCACCCGTAAACGCATCGGTATTACTCGTCTGCACATGGAAGAAGATGCAGGAAAACTTGTACACGCAGGAAGCGATCGCCTAGCAGGTTCTAGTTATTCTCTGGTAGACTATAACCGCGCTGGTGTCCCTTTGGTGGAAATTGTTTCTGAACCAGACCTGAGAACAGGCCAAGAAGCTGCGGAATATGCCCAAGAACTACGCCGGATTATGCGTTATCTTGGTGTCAGTGATGGCAATATGCAAGAAGGATCTTTGCGTTGTGATGTGAATATTTCCGTCCGTCCTGTAGGACAAGAAAAGTTTGGTACGAAGGTGGAAATTAAAAATATGAACTCCTTTAGTGCCATTCAAAAAGCGATAGATTATGAAATTGAGCGTCAAATAGCCGCTATTGAAGCAGGGGAAAGAATAATTCAAGAAACCCGACTTTGGGAAGAAGGTTCACAACGTACTAGCAGTATGCGCGTTAAGGAAGGTTCTAGCGATTATCGTTATTTTCCTGAACCTGATTTAGCACCTATTGAAGTTTCTGATGCACAATTAGAAACTTGGAAAAGCGAATTACCAGAATTACCCGCACAAAAACGCCATCGTTATGAAAATGAGTTAGGACTTTCTGCCTATGATACGCGAGTTTTAACAGAAGATAGTTCTGTAGCTGGATATTTTGAAAGTGCTATAAACGCTGGTGCAAATCCCAAAGCTGCTGCAAACTGGATCACCCAAGATATCGCTGCTTACTTAAATAAACAAAAACTCACCATTTCCGAAATTAAGCTGAAACCTGAAAGTCTGGCAGATGTAATTACCAGAATAGAGAATGGTAAGATTAGCAACGCTCAAGCCAAGGAAAAATTAGTAGATTTACTGAATGGACTAGAACCAGAAAAAGCCTTTGTAGGTCAAGAATTGATTAGTGATCCGGCTGTTTTAGGAGAAATTATAGATGAAATCATTGCGGCAAATCCGCAACAAGTAGAACAATACCGGGGAGGAAAGACCAACCTTAAAGGTTTCTTTGTGGGACAAGTGCTGAAAAAGACCAACAAACGCGCTGAACCCAAACTAACTAACGAGTTAGTCGAAAAGAAACTGAACGGAAATTAGTAGTAGTCAGGAGTCAGGAGTCAGGAGTCAGGAGTCAGGAGTCAGGAGTCAGGAGTCAGGAGTCAGGAGTCAGGAGATCAAGGAGTCAGGAGTCAGGAGTCAGGAGTCAGGAGTCAGGAGTCAGGAGTCAGGAGTCAGGATAATAAGAATAAATTTCTTCCCTGTTCCC
>NZ_JACJUZ010000080.1:0-22602 GCF_014299995.1 Sphaerospermopsis sp. LEGE 00249
TGATAATTTATCGCCCGAATGCTTCGCCCTTACAGGAAAATAACCTGTGATAAAAATTGATAATTTATCGCCCGAATGCTTCGCCCTTACAGGAAAATAACCTGTGATAAAAATTGATAATTTATCGTCCGAATGCTTCGCCCTTACAGGAAAATAACCTGTGATAAAAATTGATAATTTATCGCCCGAATGCTGATGCTTCCAGCACGCTTCGCGAACGCCCTTACAGGAGTCAGGAGTAAAACCCTTTTTTAATCAGAGTTTTATGATTAATTGATGTCCTAACTACTCTGTGTACGGCTATAATTTAACTGTGGAGAAAAATTGAAAAACCTAGTTTTTAAAAACTTTTAAAGGCTAGGAATAATATCCCCGACTTTTAAAAAGTTGGGGTTTTGAGTTATAAAGCATCAAAATAAATCATAAACTAGGAGTGTGATCTGTGTCTTTACAACAAGTTGAAAGTTTTTATGAAATGTTGAATTTAGAACCCGGTGTTTATGATCTGTATTATAAAAATTGCCGTCAACCCGGATTTTTTGATAATTCTCACTGGGATACAAAAAAAATAGTTAATTTCGCTGCTACTTTTGGCTATATTTTTACCGAAGAAGAATTACAGGACTTTTGGTTTGCAAATGAACCTGTAACAGTAAGTCGTCAATAGGTGATTGGTGATTGGGAAAATACAAATAATTTCCTCTGCTTCCCAGTTTCTTCCCCAGTCCCTAGTCACCAGTTCCCAACAACCAAAATTCCAAAATAGCTTTTGCCTGTAGACATTACTGTTATTGACTTAAAATCAGCACTTGTCGCATTTTACGCATATTGTCTGGTAATTCCAAGTTCATTGCTTGTTGAATAAAAATTGAGGGGATGGGAATATTCGGTGTTGCTTGCACTGTATAGGCTAACAAAGTTCCATTTCCCATGTCTTTAAGTTCTAAGTTGGCATGGAAATCTTCAAATGTCCCTTTTTCCATGCGAAATTGTATTTGCTGTCCTAAGACTTCAACAACGCTGAGATAAATTTCTACTTGGGCAGTGAAAAATAAAAAGGCTTTCTGTGCTGTTTGATATAGGCGCTTGACATCACCCTTGGTTATGATCTCGCTTTTTGTGACATCAGGGAAATATTGCACCCAACGGGGATAATCTGTAATCTGCTGCCAAACGTTAGACCGAACTAAGGGTACGTACATCCAAGCTGTGACAGCACCACCCCAGAGAGTATGCGATCGCGTTTGTAGCAAAATTTCACCTTGGATCAGTGACTTTTGTTTGTCTGGACTCCACAACATATCTAACCCTTTAGAACCTTGAATAGTTGATGAGATATCAGATACAGACATAGTGTTTTTCTCTACCCCTCAAACAATATTTATTAACCAAAAACTGAATCAAACATTTAAATCTTCTAAAAAACCAGAGTTTGAAAGTTTCAACCAAGAAATTTCAGGATTTAAACCTACTCATTTTTAATTACAGTTCATTTTATTGATTTTCTGGATATAATTTGATGGAAGTTGATTCTATCTAAAAACTCTTGCACCCTGTATTTAAATCTACCTGTTTGGCAGAAATGACTTACAGTATCATTTTTTCTCTCTTTCCCATTCTCTATTTCCTACCCAAAGAGCAAGTCCTAAGTTGACAATTTCATAGACAAAACTATACTTGTATTGACAAAAATCAATATATTTTTAGGAAAAAATCAACTACTTGATATATAATACGGTGATATCAAGTATTGAATTGAGACTATTGCCGACGCGAAAACCAAGCAATGATGGTGGTAGTCTTTTTCAGAAACTTAATTGGAACACAATCGCGTCTGGCTAAGGCGTGAAAGTCTACTGAGGGATAACTGCTCCCATGCTCCCGTTGAAGTAGAAAGTAAAGTCTAGTTTTGTCTAGGTTTTATATAGCAGATATGAACCTGCAACAAGCAAACGTGATATAATTTTAATTGAAAATGTAACTTTTGCTGAAATTGCCAGAAAAATCCAGTGAATCAATCTTCATTAAATCGCAAATTAACTCAAATCTTGGGTATCCTTCTTGGTATGGGAATAGCCTTATGGATACTCAGAGGCTTGGGTATTCTCACTTTTATTCCTGGTGGTGTGATTTGGTTATTGTTGTTTGGGGCGTTGGGGTTAGGCATTTTCAGTTATTTTCAACGCAGATTATGGCGTTTTTAAGATCCGTCCTCAGCAATAAGCAAGTAAATATAGATTGATAAGCTGTTACACAGCTAAATTGTATAATCCTAATATTCTGAACTCTTGTTTAACAGGCAAGATGCCTGTTCCACTTATACAAATTAAATGCACAACAGCTTATCAAAATATAAATATAGTGATAAATATAGTGATAAATATAGTGATAAATATAGTGATCCGATTTGATTCATGAATTTTTCGTGGATGTGGGGAACAGGGAACACTTCGACAAGCTCAGTGCATCGCAGGGAACAGGGAACAGGAAAGAAGGCAGTATGTACGGAGTTCTGTTCAAAAATCAAATAGGAGTCCTATATATGGAATACTATGGAATAGTGGAAAGCTGAAATAATTAGTTATTAGGGCGCACAACCATGAAAAAATATATATGTACGGTCTGCGGCTATATCTATGATCCTGAAGTTGGTGATCCTGATGGTGGGATAGAACCAGGAACAGTTTTTGAAGATATCCCAGAAGACTGGGTTTGTCCTGTTTGCGGTGCTGCAAAAGAGGATTTTACACTTTTTGAAGAGTAAAGTAAGATTATTGAAAGATTTTTAAAGTTGTCACCCTTGCAAATTGTAGTTATTGGTGGTGGGGCGGCGGGTTTTTTTGGTGCGATCGCCTGTGCTGAAGCTAACCCCCAAGCCCAAGTTACTGTCATTGAAGCCAGTCGTAAACCACTGGCAAAAGTTCTCATTTCTGGTGGGGGACGCTGTAACGTTACTCATGCTTGTTTTACTCCTGAAGAGTTGGTGCAAAATTACCCTAGAGGTGGTAAAGCTTTGCGGGGTGCTTTTACTCGTTTCCAACCTCTTGACACCGTAGCTTGGTTTGCGGCTCATGGTGTAAATTTGAAAACTGAAGCTGATGGGCGGATGTTTCCCATTACAGATCGTTCGGAAACTATTGTAGAATGTTTGATTAAAGCTGCTTTTAATGCTGGGCTAGAACTGAGTATTGGTACTCCTGTAATTTCTGTGAACCGAAAAAACGAGGGTTTTGAAGTTATTTTCAAGTCGGGAGAAACGAAATATTGCGATCGCCTAATTTTAGCTACTGGTAGCAGTTTAATAGGTTATAAAATCGCTAGAGAGTTAGGTCATCACATCGAAACCCCTGTTCCCTCTTTATTTACTTTTAACATTGCTGATCCAAAATTACGAACATTGGCAGGAATTAGCGTTAATCCTGTTAATCTGCGTTTATCAATTGCAGATAAAAAACCTTTACAACAAACAGGACCTTTGTTAATCACTCATTGGGGTATCAGTGGACCTGCGGTACTGAAACTTTCCGCTTGGGGTGCAAGAATACTGCATGAAAATCGCTATCAATGCAAATTATACATTAATTGGTTGCCCAACTTGCCACAAGAGGAAGTGAGACAAAGGCTTTTAGCGGTAAAACAGGAATGGGGCAAAAAAGCGATCGCCCTCCATCGTGGTGTTGACTTACCCCATCGATTGTGGCAATATCTAATTAGCCGTATAGGTATTACTACTGAAGACCGTTGGGCAGAAATATCTAACAAAACCTTAAATCAGTTAGTTCAAGAAATATCTCAGGGAGAATACTTAATTAATGGTAAAGGAGTTTTCAAAGAAGAATTTGTCACCTGTGGGGGTGTCAACATCAAAGAGGTTAATTTTAAAACAATGGAAAGTAAACTAGTTCCGGGTTTATACTTTGCTGGGGAAATATTGGATATTGATGGTATAACTGGTGGTTTTAACTTCCAAAGTGCTTGGACAACCGCATATTTAGCTGGAAAGTCAATGACTCAAACGAGTAATTCCTAACTGTCACCAAAAAAGATCAGATTAAGGCATGATCATTGTCAGAAACCTCAGATGCTCAAAATTAAATCATGTTATTCAGCGAAATTGTTAGTAAATTAAGTGACAATATTCAAGCTCACAGTCTCACCCTGAACCCAGAACTCAACCCAGAAATTACCGGAGTTGCAGCTATAGATGAAGCTACAAGCGGTTCTATCACCTATGTGGAAGGGGGAAAATTTGCAGCTTTAGTTAATTCTACTGTTGCCAGTGCTTTAATTTTACCTCTGGATGAAAAATTACACACTCAAGCTACAGAAAGGGGTATTGCTTGGTTAGCAACTCCCGAACCCCGGTTATTATTTGCTCAAGCGATCGCTCTTTTTTACCAACCCTATCAACCTACCCCAGAAATTCATCCCAGTGCCGTTATTGACTCCACCGCCAAAATCGGTAATAATGTTTATCTTGGCGCTCATGTTGTCATTTCTCCAGGTGCAGAAATTGGTAATAGTGTAATTATTCACCCCAACGTCGTGATTTATCCTGATGTAAAAATTGGCGATCGCACCACCTTACACGCTAACTGTACCATCCATGAACGTACCCAAATCGGTGCAGACTGCGTAATTCATAGCGGTGCTGTCATCGGTGCAGAAGGTTTTGGTTTTGTTCCTACCCGCACAGGTTGGTTAAAAATGGAACAATCTGGTTATACAGTTTTAGAAGATGGGGTAGAAATAGGTTGTAACAGTGCAGTTGATCGTCCCGCAGTCGGTGAAACCCGCATTGGCAAAAATACTAAAATTGACAACTTAGTACAAATCGGTCACGGTTGCCAAATTGGATCAGGTTGTGCTATTGCTGGACAAGCAGGAATGGCTGGAGGTGTAAAAGTAGGAAACCGAGTCATTTTAGCCGGACAAAGCGGAATAGCAAATCAAGTAATAATTGGAGATGGGGCGATCGCCTCTGCTCAAACAGGTATTCATAACAATGTTGCACCAGGAGAAATCGTCTCTGGTACTCCTGCCGTACCATACAAATTATACCTGAAAGTATCTGCTATTTATAGCCGTCTCCCAGAGATATATCAAACTTTCAAACAATTGCAACGTCAACTAGGGAAAAAGTCAGATTAATTTTTTTGTGGAACAGGCATCTTGCCTGTTTTGAATTGATAATATTTTACTATTTTGGATAATTCTAGCTATTAAGCCAATCTTCACCCCCTGGTAATTGAGCAAAATAATCATCTATCACATCAGGTAATTCCCTATTTGTATAGTTATATGTCATTCCTAATAACTCAGTTACATTTAATATTAATTGGGATTTATTTAACATTTGGGAAATTTGTTTTCGTTTTAAAGTACCATGTAAAACCTCTAAACTAGCATCTGCTATTGCTGGTGTAAGTTCATCTTCTAAATAAGTTTGCCATTCATCTTCATTGATATAATGAGATTTTTTATTATCTTTCAAATTCACCTCTTGAATTTCCAAGATAGCATTACGAATAGAAGCAGTCCAAGAATTGGTTAATCTCTGTTCTATTTGATTCTTAATTAAATGTATGAGCAGAATCTTTAAAAAGGATTTAATCTGCCGCAAAATAGCCTTTTTACTCATTCCCTCTAATTCATCAACAATTGCCAGAGCATCTGTGTAACGTCCTGCCAAAATGCTATTTCTGAGGTCAATTAATTCCTGTGTCATCTGTATTCACCTCAAACTATAAATAAGAGAATATTGATTCAGACAATCCTTAATTGTATTTTATAGTTAAATTTGTTCATTTGTCTAACTTGAATCAGCCGGTTTTGATATATTCTGGAGATGACACCATCAAAAGCGGAGAGAACCAGAATTGTGAAGTTACATAAACCAATATTAGTGGGAGGACTGGGTTTGTCCTTTTCCCTGTGGATGTTAGACACCTGGCATGATTCAATAGTACAGGTAGGAGAGTTTGGGCTGTTGAGTGCTTTAGCAGTTGGTGGGGGTTTGTGGTTGTTGCAGAAAAATCGCCCTCAGATTGGTGAACAGCTAGATAATATGGTTATAGATAGGTCATCTGTAGAAAATGCAGTCAATAAAACCCAAGCTATCATCAACCAACTCGCACAAGAAGCAGTCAACCATCCCAGCTTAACAACTTTACGTGAACAACTGGAACAATTACTTTTAGAGTTGGATAGACGAGAAATTCAAATTGCTGTGACAGGTGGTAAGTCTGTAGGTAAAAGTACAATTATTCAAACTCTCAAAAATGTAGAAACTTTATCTACAAACTCTCTACATTTTGTAGAAACAGCACCTTTATTTACAGGAATGAATGAAACTTCTGATGCAGTCACATTATCAGAACTGCAAAAATCTGATTTTGTTTTATTTCTTACCAATGGAGATTTAACAGATTCAGAATTTCAAGTTTGGCAACAATTAAAAGCTGTAAAACAATCAGTATTGCTGGTTTTTAATAAACAAGACCAGTATATAGTAGATGAACGCGCTACAATTTTGCAATCCTTGAAACAAAGAGTTTCTGGTAATGTAGTTGCAACTTCCGCTTCACCCTTACCTGTAAAAGTGAGAAAACATGAAGCTGATGGTTCTGTACAAGAATGGATGGAAAAACCAACACCAAACATTCAAGAATTAACAGAAAAATTAGTTGAAGTTTTAACACAACAAAAACAGCAGCTAGTTTGTACGACAACAATGCGGAAAGTGCTGTTACTCAAAGCGGAAGCGAAAAATTGTTTAAATAGCATCAGACGCGATCGCTCAACACCCATCATAGAACAAAATCAGTGGATAGCTGCTGCTGCTGCTTTTGCCAACCCAATTCCCGCTTTGGATATATTAGCAACTGCGGCTATTAATGCACAAATGGTAATGGATTTAGGTAATATTTATCAACAAAAAATTTCCTTAGAACAGGCGCAACAAGTAGCGGTCACTATGGGAAGCTTAATGTTGAAATTAGGATTAGTAGAATTATCTACTAGAGCAGTAACAGGTATTCTCAAAACTAATGCTGTCACCTTCGTTGCAGGGGGAGTAGTTGAAGGTGTGAGTGCTGCTTATTTAACCAAAGTTGCTGGTTTAAGTTTGGTTGAATATTTTGAACAGCAAGAAATAGCATTAGAAACAGGAACTGGTTTAAACCTGGAAAAATTACGCCAAGTTTTGCAAAATGTATTCCAGCAAAATCAAAAAATTGCTGTTTTGGAAGCATTTGTTAAACAAGGTGTGAAACGGTTATTACCAGAAACAAAACCAGTTGAAGTATTGGGATAATTTTGTACACAGAAATTACAAACCCGCTTGCAGTGGAGTTATTCCCAAATAAAAAGCGGGTTTTATTGTCAGAATTTAGCAGTCAGAAGTCAGAAGTCAGAAGTCAAAATATTTTTTAATCACTCAAATTTAATGCGATTTTGAACAGATTTATTTTGTGGTAGGGTTTATGATAATGTCTGTGATTTTCTCAGATGTTGAAACTATTGGTAAATTTATGACACCTCAAGAATTTTTGGATAATTTAGCTACAGCAAAAACAGACTCAGAAAAACTTGTTGTTTTTGCAAGATACCTGGACACAACAGCATTAGATCATGCAACCACCCCCAGATGGAAAAGTTTAGCTTACAGTATGGAAATTCAATTTGCACTCAATAACCTTGCTTTTCATTTAGAAGCATTAGCTGAAAAAGCAAATTAATGATTGAAAATAATACTTAATAGGTATGATTTTTTGTACCTATCAAGTAATTATATTTTTTGGTTAAACTCTCCTAAATACCTGATTTATCAATTCACAAATTACTTAAATTACTTAAATCTGACGATAAACAGCAAATAAATAATCATTATATTTGTGTTCAACTTCAAGATTAGTAAACGCCCAAGCGATTGGATAAGGTTGTTGATATTCTCCTAAAATATTGATCCTGTGACAAACACCAGGAATTTTGGTTAAATATTTGTTGTTTAAAGGTGAATCACAAACAAATAAACCTCTAGCTGTGTATGTTGTACCTATCATATTTAAGCTATGATTAATTATGATTGCTACATAGTATTTATCATCAGCAGAATGCAGCACTTGAACTAAGTCATTATGAGTAATACCAAGTAAACGAGTAGGTAATTTAAAATCTGCGCTGGTGTCTAAGGGGAGGTTTTGAGTCTTTACCCAAGTGATAATTTCTTGATGTTTTTTCAATGCTGCACGTTTTTGGAAAAAATATTTGATCTGGCTAAATAAATTAGCGATCGGGTATATCAGTTGTAGTGCGATTAATATCAAGGTCATGAATATTCTTTGGAGTTTAAACATTTTTTACACCTGTTTGTTATAATTGAGATTATAAAACATTTTAATTAATCTCTAGTTGTAACATACTATGCAGCCTAAACATCCTTGGTTACAAAAATGTATACAAAAGCTGGAAGAACTACCTCAGATAGAGACAACAACAACTATAGAACCTTTTTTAGAAAACACTCTAGCGGATGGGTTGTTAACAATATATACGCCTCATAACCAAGTTAAATATTTAGTTGAAATTAAAGCATCCATCACTTTAGATACAGTTGATGCAAATATTAATTATATCAATCATCTGAAGCAAAAACTGAGCAGTGATAAGAGAACATTGCTAATTACAGACACACTTTGTGATGCTGTTGTAGAGTCATTACTAGAAAACAATATAGAATTTATTGACACGACAGGTAATATTTACCTTAACAATTCGTCCTTATATATTTTGGTTCATCAGTACATAGTATGCTAAACTAATATTTAAACTTCCAAGTAAGCAAACATCTTAATCGGAAATTATGGTTCTTCGGTACTTGTTATGCTAAATTACTAATTGGGTAAGAGGGAACAGGGAACTCTTAACAACATCATTTGATTTTACCAATGAATGGCAATATTTGTATCTTCTCTTTCTTCTCCGGTTCAGGTTTCCTCGATTTAGGTTTTGAAAATACAGGTTATAAAATCGCTTACGTTAACGAAATATTCCCCCCTTTCATGTCTGCTTATCGCTATTCACGGGAAATGTTAAAACTCCCACAACCTGAATATGGATATCATGAAGGTGAGGAAGCAGATGTCAGTAAATTAACTCAAGGAAATGCAGCACAAAAATTAAATGAATTAGTCAAAGATTCCCGTAAATCAAATAATATAATTGGCTTTATTGGTGGTCCACCTTGTCCTGATTTTTCTATTGGTGGTAAAAACAAAGGACATTTGGGGGATAATGGTAAATTATCGGAATCTTATATTGAGTTGATTTGTCAAAATTTACCTGATTTCTTTTTATTCGAGAATGTTAAGGGTTTATGGAGAACTAAAAAACATCGTTTGTTTTATGAATCTTTGAAAATTAAATTACAGCAAGCAGGTTATATTTTAACAGAACGTTTAATTAATGCCATTGAATATGGTGTAGCTCAAGATAGAGACAGAATTATTTTAATAGGCTTTAAGAATAATTTTCTCAATGATATGGGAATTGATGATTTTACCTTTCCTTGGGAAGAATATATTTTATATCCTCAAAATCAAGTGTTTGCATATTCTTGGAATAAAACCGAACCTTTTAAAGAAAATTCTATCACCTATTGTCCTGATAATATTCCTCAAGAATTAACTGTTGAATATTGGTTTATAAAAAATAATGTGCTTAATCATCCTAATTCAAAACATTATTTTCACCCACGAGCAGGTATCACTAAATTTTTAACTATTGATGAGGGAGATGATTCTAAAAAATCATTTAAACGTTTGCACCGATGGCGTTATTCTCCTACAGCTTGTTATGGAAATAATGAAGTACATTTACATCCTTACAAAGTGCGACGTATTTCTGTATCTGAAGCTTTAGCTATTCAATCTTTACCCGCTAATTTTTCACTTCCAGAAAATATATCACTTACGAATATGTTTAAAACCGTGGGTAATGGTGTTCCGTACTTAGCAGGGAAAGCATTAGCTCAAAGTATACTTGATTTTTTGTATATTAAAAAGTTTTCTGACTCCTGACTCCTCCAAATATGATTTAATAGAGAAGAAACATCTTAAATTTTCATAAAGATTAATAATCCCTAACTGGCAGACTTAACAATGGCAGCAGACTCCCCCAACATTGATATTGCGCCATTTATCGATCACTCCCTGCTATTACCAACTACTACCCCAGAGCAGGTTGAGAGATGGTGTGAAGAAGCATATAGATTTAATTTTGCAGCGGTTTGTATCCATCCCTGTTATGTCAAACACGCTGCCCAACTGCTGCACAACAAAAACCCCCAAGTTTGTACTGTGATTGGTTTTCCCACTGGTTTGACTACTTCAGCCGTGAAGTTATATGAAGCGCAAGAAGCTGTGGAAAATGGTGCAACAGAGTTAGATTTGGTGATTAACTTAGGTTGGTTGAAAGCAGGTAAAAGCGAGGAAGTACACCAGGAAATTGCTACAATTTGTGAAGAAACTGGAAAACCTGTAAAGGTAATTTTAGAAACCAGTTTACTCACGGATGCAGAAAAAAAACTTGCAGCCGAACTAGCTATGGATGCGGGTGCTGCATTCTTAAAAACCAGTACAGGTTGGAATGGAGGAGCAACTGTAGCAGATGTACGCCTATTAAAAGAAATAGCACGGGATAGGGTGGCAATTAAAGCATCAGGAGGGATTCGCACCCATAACGACGCTTTAGATTTAATTATGGCTGGTGCTACCAGATTAGGAACATCTCGCGGTATAGACTTACTGCGTCAACGCGATCGCCAAGAAGAGGTGACTGGTGACTGGTGACTGGTGACTGGTGACTGGGGACTGGGGACTGGGGACTGGTGACTGGTGACTGGGTAAAAATAACTAATGACTGGTGACTAATGAGTAGAACTTATCAAGCAACTGGTATTAATCTGAAAACCCAGGCATTAGGAGAGTCAGATAAAATAGTGACAATTTTAACCAAAGAATTTGGTTTGATTCGGGCGATCGCTCCTGGTTCACGGAAACATAACTCCAGTCTGGGTGGGAGAAGTGGAATGTTTGTAGTTAATCAACTGCTCATTTCTCAAGGGCGATTATCACAACCAGCTACATCAACTCTCAAGAGAATTACCCAAGCCGAAACTATAAAAACCTACCCAGGTCTAACCAAAGACTTGGGAAAATTAGCTGCTAGTCAATATTTAGCGGAAATAGTTCTGTGTCAAGCTTTAAGCGAACATCCCCAAGAAGAACTTTATGAGGTATTTAACGAACATCTCCAGCGTTTAGAAGCTTTACCAAAAAATCAAGGACAAGATGTAGTAGCATATTTAGCGCATGGAATATTTCACCTCCTAGCTTTAGCAGGATTAACCCCACAAGTGCAATTTTGTTGCTTAACCCAGCGTCCCCTAACTCCAGACCTGACCAACCCTAACTGGCAGGCAGGTTTTAGCATTGCTGCGGGGGGAACAGTTTGCTTACAAGCGTGGGAACAGTTAAGAAAACAAAGGGAACGGCAAAAACAGGAAGAAAGAAAACAGGAAGCAGAAATTTCTCCATCGGCCAATAATTCCCCCAAAGCGGGTTATCAAACCCTTTTCCATCACCAAGACCTACCAAAAATTTCCCGTCGTTTGGGTGCAAAAGAATTAGAAATGCTCCAACATTTGTCCCAACCAGGGATAATGCAAATAGATGCAGCCGCAGATGATGGCTGGTTATCTGTTGAGCAAATTTTGCGCCAGTACACCCAGTACCATCTGGGTCGCCCTATTCGCTCTGCCACATTGATAGATTCTTATTTTGCCGCTAACCATGATGCAATCGTCTGATTTGGATCGAAAAATTCAGCCTTTATCACCTAGCCAAGCTAACAACAAGAATAGGGTATCAGAATCTACACAACTTAATCATTTAAGTTCTGTTTCACCCCTAAAGTCTGGCAAAATTCATAGTCCAGAAATGTCTCTCAAAGAAGTTGCTGATGAGAAAAATTTGACATCAGAACTTGATGTGAATATACCTCAACCATCAGATATAGATTCACCAATTTCAGGAACAAGTAATTGTGAAAATGGTAAGGTTAATAGTAAGGTTAATAGTAAGGTTAATACTACGGAAAAAAGTTTACAATTAACATCACCCTTAGAAACAGAAACATTACCATTAAACGGTTCTGGTTCAGGTGGAAATTCAACATCAAGTGATGTGGAAGAAAAGGGATTTTTTCCTGTCTTAAAAAACCCAAATTTCCTAGCACTGTGGGGAGGACAAGTTTTCTGTCAACTGGCTGATAAAGTATATCTAGTATTGATGATTGCTTTGATTAACAGTGAGTTTCAACAAGGTGGTCAAAGTATCAGTGCTTGGGTGTCAGCGTTAATGATGATCTTTACCATTCCCGCAGTTTTGTTTGGTTCAGTGGCTGGTGTGTTTGTGGATCGCTGGTCAAAAAAAGCTGTATTGGTAGCATCAAATATTTGGCGCGGTATCCTCGTTTTAGCAATTCCTTTTTTACTGTGGTTAACCCATGATTGGCAGCCTGTGGGAGTTTTGCCAGTGGGTTTTTTAATGATCTTACTGGTGACTTTTTTGGTTTCCACATTAACACAGTTTTTTGCACCAGCAGAACAAGCAGCCATTCCTTTAGTGGTGGAAGAAAAACATTTACTTTCTGCTAATTCCCTGTACACAACAACGATGATGGCATCGGTAATTGTTGGTTTTGCTGTGGGCGAACCAGTGTTAGTTTTAGCTGATAGTATTTGGGCAAAATTTGGCGGTAGTGGGGGACTCGGTAAAGAAATTTTAGTTGGTGGTAGTTATGCGATCGCTGGCATGATTTTATTCCTCCTCAAAACCAACGAAAAACCGCACCCGCCAGAAACAGAATTTCCTCACGTTTTTGAAGACCTGCGGGACGGTTTACGTTACCTCAAAGAAAATCACCGCGTCCGCAATGCTCTTTTACAATTAATTATCTTATTTTCTGTGTTTGCAGCTTTAACCGTTCTCGCCGTTCGCATGGCAGAAATTATCCCTAATTTAAAAGCTTCCCAATTCGGTTTTTTACTTGCAGCGGGTGGTGTTGGTATTGCAGGAGGCGCGACAATTCTCGGCCAATTTGGTCAACGTTTTTCCTATCGACAACTTAGCCTCTGGGGTTGTCTGGGTATGGCTGCATCTTTAGTTGGTCTTTCACTCTTCACAACCCAGCTATCGCTAGTGCTGCTTTTCATAACTTTATTAGGCGTGTTTGGCGCTTTGGTTGGTATTCCCATGCAAACCGCTATCCAAACCGAAACACCCCCAGAAATGCGTGGTAAAGTGTTTGGACTGCAAAATAATGTGGTTAATATTGCCCTGACTCTACCTTTAGCTTTAGCAGGTGTAGCGGAAACTTTCATTGGCTTAAAATCAGTCTTTTTGTCCTTGGCTGTGTTCGTCTTTCTCGGAGGTATCTTCACCTGGTATAATTCCCGTACCTAGTTATCAGTTAGTCAATCATCAAAAAGTTAATAAAATCACTGGTTTTCGTGCTAAACTTAATCCAGCGAAAATTCAGAACATACTTGCTGAGGATTAATGAAACCTGATCCTAATTGATTGGCGATCAAGTTGATTAATTCCCAACTTAAAAACACCACAAATAAAGCCATAAATTTGCTATTTGACTTGGCTGATAGCTGAGATATTTAATAAAGATATGGCATTAATTTATTGATGCACAAAAAGCAGCAAGTATCACGGGATAAAAACAGCTAAGTATAAAACCCCAATCATTTCAAACCGATTTTATCAACAGCTAATTAAAGAATGCGTATAGCCTGGATTGGAAAAAAATCACCCTTTTGCGGTAATGTCACCTATAGTCGGGAAATTACAAATGGATTATTAGATAGGGGACATGATGTAAGTTTTCTTCACTTTGCTCAAGACGACTCTGAACCAGATAACTGGCCAAATTTTAAAGAAGTTCCCCTACCTTTTATTTATAAGTCCCAAGTTTACACACTTCCCGCTTTTAATGCCACTAAGGTTTTAAAAGACGCATTGCGGGAAATACAACCACAAATAGTCCATGCTTCCTTGACTTTATCCACTCTGGACTTTGTTTTACCAGAAATTTGCAAAGAATTAAATTTACCCCTGATTGCTACTTTTCACACTCCCTTTGCTGGTAAAGGAGCAAAATTAATTTCTGGTACGCAACTTTTAGCTTATCAGCTATACGCACCTTTTTTAGATAATTATGATAAGGTGATCGTATTTTCCCAAATTCAACGAGAATTATTAGCAAAAATGGGAGTTAGGGAAGAAAAAATCGCCGTTATTCCTAATGGTGTTGATACTGTTAAATATTCTCCTGGTGATTCTCCTGGTGTTTCCCATGTCAAACAAGAATTTAATGCTGAACGTTTGTTTGTTTACCAAGGCCGTATTGCACCGGAAAAAAATGTAGAATCCCTATTACGAGCTTGGAAACAGTCAGATATGGCTGCTGGTAGTAAGCTTTTAATAGTGGGTGATGGTCCATTGAGAGCATCTTTAGAACCATTTTATGGCTCAGAATATGGCATTATCTGGTTAGGTTTTGTCGCTAATGAAGAACGCCGTATAGAAATTTTACGGGGGGCAGATGTATTTATTTTACCTTCTTTGGTAGAGGGTTTATCCCTGTCTTTGTTAGAAGCAATGTCCTGTAGTTTGGCTTGTTTAGCTACTGATGTCGGTGCAGATGGGGAAGTATTGGAAAAAGGTGCTGGGGTAGTAATTAACTCTAAAACTGTGCGATCGCAACTCAAAACCCTTTTACCACTATTCCAAGATCATCCAGAGTTAACAACCATGTTGGGGCAAAAAGCAAGAAAACGAGTTTTAGAACGCTATACCCTGAGCGATAATATCAGTTCCTTAGCAGAACTTTATACACAAGTTTTAGCAAAGCGTCCTGTAACATTAGGTTGGGGTGTTTAAGTGATCAATGGGTAATTGATAATTGACAATTGATAAGTGTTTCATTCAGGGCTTAAAACCTCCCCCTTCAAGGGGAAAAAGCCAAAAATGCTAATTTTTCAATTCTCATACAATCATAAAAAAGTCGGGAATCTGACTTTTTATCTATTATTTGGACGCTGAATAATAGTTTCCATCACCCGACGTTTTGCTTTGGGATCAACACCTACCAACCGCACATACTCACCACTATATTCAGCTAAACAAGATTCTAAAGTTGAAATCGCATCAGATTCACCATCTATCTGTAAAGTACCACAACTTTGCCACGAACCAGTGCGAAAACGTCTTTCATCAACATGTTCTACACCAATTTTATAACCTTGGGATAAAATTTGCCTGACTTGTTCCTGTGTCTCTAAACTTAAATGACTTTGATTTGTAATGCTATTGTTTCCATTTCCATTAGTTACAGGTTGACTAACAGGAGTTTCTTTAACAACAGCTTGAGATTTATAAAGTCTACCCCGATTTAAACGATTATATTCATCAACTAAATGGGAAGTTTCCACCCGTTTTTGTTCACCTACCATTAAATTACCAGATTCAATTAAATGGGATAAACTAAAATCAGGTTTCTTAAATTCTGGTGGTGGTTCTACACTATTAACCACTCGCATTGAGATTTTTTCATAACCTATTTGATGAATAAAATCACGAATTTGTTCATCATAAATACGAGAACGCAAAGCACTAAAAAAGTCAATAGACTGATGAGAGAAAGTATCTACTAACTGTTCAATTTCTCCTTGTGAAAGTCCATCTTCCGCAAAAATTCCCCCCACAACTCCTACCTTATCATCACGGTTGGGTTCCCAGTAAAACTTCTCCATTCTTCCATCTCTAATTAATGGTGCATAGAGAGTAGAAAAATCATTTCCTGTCACAATAATGGGAACACGACGAATAGGGTTAGCATCATAACTTCCTGGTAATTGTACATCAGTGGGATTATCTGCAATATTCATTAATGTTGCATTTACCAACTGAGTATTAACTGTGTATTGAGTACCTTCGTCAAAGCGTCCTGCACCTGCATCTAAATCATTAATCATTAAGACGCACATTTTACCCCGCACCTTAACTAATTCTGCGGTTTCTCGATAACGCAAACGAATTAACCGTGCTGGATCTCCTGCATCTGGACTTTCTAATTCTCCTCCAGAAATGAGGGTGACACCTATACCCATTTTTTCAAATGCTAATTCACATTGAAAAGATTTACCTTCACCTTTTTTTCCATGAATCCCTAAAATTAAGGGAACTCGTACACCGGGAATATTTAAAAAGTTTTTGGTGATATGAACAGCAATTTTATCCAGAAACCGAGGAGAAATGTAGTAACTCATAATTTTATTATAATTATTATAATTATTATAATTATTATAAAAGTTATTATCAAAGTTTTGACTTTTGACTGAAAACCAAAATTAAAATCTACAAACTATTTGGGGGATTTTTCCCCCAGTAATTGTACCTTATTAAACCAATGATCTATCAGTTAAAATCTCATAACCATCTTCTTTCACTAACACAGTATGTTCAAACTGAGCAGATAAAGCATTATCAACAGTTACAGCAGTCCATCTATCAGCCAAAATTCTGGTATTTTTTGAACCTGCATTTAAAATTGGTTCAATAGCTAAAGTCATACCAGCACGTAATTTCACATTGGGAATCTCACGAGTTCTATAGTTGAAAACCGCAGGTTCTTCATGTAAATTTCTACCCACTCCGTGACCTGTAAATTGTTCCACCACACTAAATTTATTCATTTTTACATGGTCTTCAATCGCACCAGCAATATCCGCAAGGTGAGCGCCGGCTTTAACTTGTTCAATTCCTTTATATAAAGCTTCTTCCGCTATTTTTATTAATCTAGCTGCTTCTGGGGTGACATTTCCCACGGCAATTGTTATACAAGAATCACCATGAAATCCCTGGTAATAAGCACCTGTGTCAACTTTTAATACATCACCGGAGCGAATAACCTTTTTCGGACTAGGAATACCATGTACAACTTCATTATTAATACTAGAACAAATCGAAGCCGGAAAACCGTGATATCCTTTAAAGCTAGGAGTTGCACCCATTTCGCGGATACGTTTTTCTGCATGAGCATCTAAGTCAGCAGTTGTCATTCCCGGTTCTACTAACTCAGAAATTTCTTTGAGAACAGTGGCTACAATCTTAGCCGATTGTCGCATGATTTCGATTTCGCGCGGAGATTTAATTTCTATACCCCTGCGTTGTCTGGGTGCTGTGGGTTTGGTTTGAACTGTTTCAGAAATTAGGTTGCTGAGAATGTTCATCATGTAATTTAGTAATTTCCGTGACTTTACGGCTTAGATTTCAGGTTGTTGAGATTTATTGCAAAAAATATCTATCTTTACGTTAGCTTATTTTGCGTTATTTAGAAAATTGGTAACGGGTAATTGGTAATTTTCCATCCCATGTTTTATAAGTTTTTTTAATCTGAATTTTGCCAAATTTGTTCAACTTACTATTTTTCGCAATAAATCACCTTTATTCTCAATATTATTGAGAACATTATCAATAATTTTACGAGTTTAGGTTTTTTCAGCGATTTATATTTACTTATGCGTAAGTCCCAGAACAGTTGATCAACGCCCTAGGCTCCCTGGGTATCGGAAAGTGGCACAATTGTATTCGGGTGGAATAAAAAACAGGCTCTCCTAGAGTGGTTATGGTAATTTAATAAAAAATAACGGCTAAAACTATTATCATACAAGGATTCCACTAATCCAAAACAATAGATTTAATAAAAATTGATTTTGATTTTATTGAATCTCTTGATACATAATGAACTTAACCAAGTATTAAGTGTTAAATGGTCATATCTAGTCTAGGAGAGCCAAAAAGTTAAAGTAGCGATAAAACTAGGTCTAGACCTCAGTGGAATCAGTAGGGTGTCTTTGATAGCACCGTTGAAGGTTCGTTTGTGGACTATTCAAGAATCCCCCGGCTTTTAGCCGTGGGGAGTATCAAAGACAAATGTACTTAGTAGAATAAAACCACATTCTGCACCACTAACTGTCACAGATCAAAAAAGTAGTCCCATATCATAAAAAACTGAAAATACTCATCATTAATTACCAATGTTATCATTACTTAATGACATCAATCCCTGGTTAGTTGGAATGGGATTAAACGCTATTTTATTAGGCATAGTGGCGATTATTCCTAAAAAATTACTCACCCCTGCGGGAATATTCCACGCTTGGTTATTGGGTGTAATAGTTTGGGGAACACTGGGTTGGCCAGGATATCTGGTGGTAGGGTTTTATTTTATCGTCGGTTCGGGAGTTACCCGCATCGGTATGAAAGAAAAAGAAGCCCAAGGAATTGCAGAAAAACGTTCTGGTGCAAGGGGTCCCGAAAATGTTTGGGGTTCGGCGTTAATTGCGACTTTATGCGCCCTGGGAGTATGGCTTATACCTGATTGGAAGTTTTTGCTGTGTTTGGGCTATGTAGCGAGCTTTAGCACCAAATTATCAGATACAACTGCCAGCGAAGTGGGTAAAGCCTACGGTAAGCGTACCTTTTTAATTACCACATTGCAACCTGTAGCGAGAGGTACAGAAGGGGCGGTAAGTTTAGAAGGAACTTTAGCGGGTATTATCGGATCCGTAGCGATCGCCCTTGTAGGTTGGAGTGTAAATTTAATAGATATCTTAGGAATTGTTTGGTGTGTAATAGCAGCCTTTATCGCTACCAATTTAGAAAGTGTCATTGGTGCAACATTGCAATCGAAATATACTTGGCTTACCAACGAAGTTGTCAATATCTTCAATACCCTAATTGGGGCAGTTGCAGCAATTATCCTCGCTGTTATTTGGCAAATGATATTTGTTTGAAAATTTACTAAAAATTCAAAATTTTAAACAGCAAATTTGCTGTTTTGTTCATGACTATTACTACTCCAAAACCATAGGAAATGTGTAAAAAATTGCATTTACTATTTATATGGTGTAGGTAATTTTTATAATTATTTATTTTTTCACTAACTAATTCATAAAATCTTTATCATCTTGAACCTTATTTTCCTACGGTTTTATCTATTATTTCATGGAAAAGTTGTATAGATTTTTAGGATTTTCCTCATATTTATTTCATGGAATCTTCATCATTTTTTACAATCAACGACGATCAAATCGACCTCTATCAAGTAGTCAAGTATTTACAGATTTCTGGTAAACTAAATCAGTTTATCAGCGATGTTCTGCGTCAATATGTCCTAGAGAAAGAACTAAAAACCAGAGATGATATAAATATCAGTACAGCATTAATTGAACAAGCAATTATTGATTTTCGGTTAAAAAATCAACTTACAGATCCTGAACAATTCCAAACATGGTTACAAAATAATGGTAGTGATTATGCTACATTTTATGAATCAGTTAGCTTTGGGTTCAAATTAGAAAAACTGAAAGCGGTAATTACCGAACCAAAATTACCAGAATACTTTATTGAAAGAAAGATTTATTTAGATCGAGTCGTACTTTCTCGGATCATGGTTAATAACCGAGAACTAGCAGAAGAATTACACACTCAAATTGAAGAAGGAAGTAGTTTTGAGCAACTAGCAAAAGAGTATTCCTTAGCAGATGAAAAAACCTTTAACGGTATGATGGGTCCCATTAGTCGGGGTAGTTTACCAGATATTTTGCGTGCGTCTGTAGATGCAGCTAACCTTGGACAATTGATAGGACCGATAGAAATAGAAGGAAATTTCAGTTTATTTAGATTAGAGAACATTCTACCAGCAACTTTAGAAAATACTCAACTAAAACAATCACTACAAAATGAGTTATTTGAAAAATGGCTAGGGGAAAAAATTCAAAACCTGACAGTAAAATTACAAGTGAGCTAAATATTCTGAACTATCAAAATTTACGAATAAATGTGCTAGATACTTTACCTTGGAAAAAACCGCCATTGTGCTGGTTGACTCCTGAACAACAAACAGAAGTAACCAATGAATTAGAAATTCGTCAATATCAACTTGGCGAAAAAATTTGGTTACAGGAAACAGGAGAATATCAGTTTTTTATTGTCACTGGTAAAGTCCGTTTACGGGATGAAAAAAGTAAACCTGTAGCCACCTTAAATGATGGCGATTGGTTTGGTGATTTGCAACAGTTATTCACTAATTGTAAAGCTGTAGCTGCTAGTAAAGAAGTTGTAGTTGTGTGTTGGAACTCATCACTATGGGAAAAATTTTCTCATCCTCAAATTGATGAATTTTGGCATGGGAAAGGTGGCAGGGAACAGGTGACAGGTGACAGTGAAAACGGGGAAAAAGAAGAAATATCTACTGCACTGACGACATCTTATTTATCTTTACCTTCATCATCAAAATCTGTAATTTCTGATTATCCTTCTAACTATCCTTTTGTAGTGAGTGAAAATACTGCGGCCGCTTGTTTAACAATGGTGGCACAATATTTAAATAATAGTGTGCAACTAGAATGGGTACAACGTCAACTGCGGGGACAACGCCCCAAAAATGTGATAGAAACAGCGGAAAAGTTAGGGTTAGTTTTGCGAAAATTGCAGGTAAATTGGGGTGAATTACGACATTTATCTTTTCCGGCTTTACTATTATGGAAATCGGAAACAGTTAGCAGTTGGGTTGTAACTTATGGGATGAAAGGTAATTGTTTAATTATTGCCAATCCTCTCAATAATCAATGTGAATATCTCACCCAATCAGTAATAGAATCTTGTTGGGATGGTAAATTATGGCAAGTAGAATTAATTTCCAAACAAGAGAAATTTAATCTTTCTTGGTTCACTCCCGCAGTTTGGAAATATCGCAAATTATTAGGTGAGGTATTACTAGCTTCCTTCACTTTACAATTATTGGGTTTAGCTTCACCATTAATTACCCAAGTTATCATTGATAAAGTAATGGTGCAGGAGAGTTTAGCTACTCTCGATGTCATGGCGATCGCCCTCTTATTAGTCGCCATATTTGAAGCTCTCCTGGGTACTCTTCGACTCTTCATTTTTACCCACACCGCACGGCGTTTAGATTTGAGTTTATCAGCCCAACTTTTTCGCCATTTAATGCGTTTACCTTTGGCTTATTTTGAATCTCGCAGAGTGGGTGATACAGTCGCCAGAGTACAAGAATTAGAACAAATTCGCCAATTTTTAACAAGTACAGCTTTAACAGTAATTCTCGATAGTATCTTTGCCGTCGTTTATTTGGGATTGATGTTTTATTACAACATTCCCCTCACTTTTGTAGCTTTAGCTGTTCTCCCATTATTTGCCACTTTAACAATTATCGCCACCCCAATTTTAAGAAATTGGCTAAACGAAACTTTTAACCGCAGTGCAGACAGTCAATCATTTTTAGTAGAGACGGTTACAGGTATTCATTCTGTTAAAGCCCATGCAGCCGAACCAGTAGCTAGAGAACGCTGGGAAGGTTTATTTGCTAAGTTTATTAGAACTGGTTTTAAAGCTTCCACTACGTCAAATATTAGCAGTAATATTGGTGATTTTCTCACTAATTTTTCTACATTGTTAATACTTTGGTTTGGTGCAAGATTAGTCATTGATCAGCAACTCACAGTAGGTCAATTAATCGCTTTTCAAATGTTATCAGGAAGAGTGACAGGACCCTTACTGCGGTTAGTACAATTATGGCAAAATCTCCAACAAGTGCTACTTTCTGTAGATAGAATTGGCGATATTCTCAACGCTGCCCCAGAAGCAGAAGCAGGAACGGGTTTAGTATTACCACCCCTCAAAGGTGAAGTTAATTTTGAGCAGGTGTTTTTCCGTTATAGTCCTAACACCGAACCTGTATTAAAAGGCATTTCTTTTGATATCAAACCAGGACAATTTGTGGGTATTGTCGGGCGCAGTGGTTCAGGTAAAAGTACCCTTTCTAAACTGTTGCAAAGACTTTATCAAATTGAATCAGGAAGGATTTTAATTGATGGTTTTGACCTGAAAAGTTGTGATTTAGCATCTTTAAGACAACAAATTGCTGTAGTTCTCCAAGAAGACTTTTTATTTAATGGTTCTATCTTGGAAAACATCAGTTTAGGAAATCCAGATATTACCGCAGAACAAGTTGTAGAAGCTGCCAGATTAGCAGTAGCACACGATTTTATCAGTCAATTACCTTACGGTTATGAAACTAATGTAGGTGAAAGAGGTACAGCTTTATCAGGTGGACAAAGACAACGCATTGCATTAGCGAGAATGTTTCTTTCTACCGCCCCAATTTTGATTTTAGATGAAGCAACCAGCGCCTTAGATAGTGAAACAGAACAGCAAGTATTACAAAATTTGCAAAAGATTTCTGCTAACCGTACCGTGTTTTTAATTGCCCATCGTTTTGCACCTTTAAAACGTGCAGATTTAATATTAGTCATGGAAAAAGGTATTATTGCAGAACGGGGAACACACACAGGTTTATTGCAACAAAAGGGTTTATACTGGTCACTTTATCAACGACAACAGATGAATATTTAAGGGTAAAGTGACTGGGGACTGGGGACTGGGG
>NZ_JACJUZ010000171.1:0-1124 GCF_014299995.1 Sphaerospermopsis sp. LEGE 00249
TATAGCAATCCTGAGCAGTTTGTGAGAAAATACGGAAATAAGAAAAAAGTAAATTTGAGAACTGGGGTGTGGGCTACAAATGTGGATACAATTATTAGAGGATTTTATCAAAAATAGTCAAGAGCCGCGTGAGATTAAGCGAGCTACAGCAGTAAAAATGTTGTTACGTGGATATAAACATGACGAGATAATGCCAATATTAGATGTCTCATCTGGGTTTATTAGTACCTACAAGAAAGCGTTTTTTCAAAAGGGAATTGATGGTTTAAAACTCAAGTACAAAGGAAGTAAAGGATTTCTTTCTAATATTCAACGTGCCGAGGTAATAGAATGGTTGCAAACTAAAGAAAAATGGACATTAAATGAATTAGAGTATCATATAGCCTCAAAATATGGAGTGACATTCGCCTCAAAACAAAGTTACTACGAGATATTTGATGCTGCCAATATTAGCTGGAAGAAAACACAGGCAAATAATCCGAAATATAACCAAGAATTAGTAGACTCAAAAAAAAAGAGATTTGTGAGTTGTTGGAGACGCGACGACCGGAAATAGAGTCAGGAGAGCTAGTGGTGTTCATGATTGACGAATGTCATTTATTATGGGGAGATGTATGTGGTTATGTCTGGGGAAAAACTGGTGAACGAATATCAGTACCAGTAGTAAATGCTCGTGATAAACAAACATATTTTGGTGCATTAGATTATAAAACCAAGGAATTTCTCACATATTCAGCCCCAAAAGGTGACTCTAAAAACACAATTAATTTTTTAGAATATCTCCGTCAACAACGTCCCGAAACTAAGCTATTAATCATTTGGGATGGTGCAAGTTATCACCGTTCACAACAAATTCAAGATTATCTGGATTCATTAAATCATGACTTGGAAAAAGAACAATGGTGGATTACTTGCTTGAGATTTGCCCCGAATGCACCTCAACAGAATCCTGTAGAAGATATTTGGCTGCAAGCAAAACGATTTGTTCGAGAGTTTTATTTTTTCTGTCACTCGTTTACTGTGATCAAGGAGTTATTTGAACTATCAATCAACTGTCAAATATTTGACTTCCCTAAACTTCATGACTACGGTGTTTTCTCATGATTGATTTAGGGTTGCTATAT
>NZ_JACJUZ010000081.1:0-22316 GCF_014299995.1 Sphaerospermopsis sp. LEGE 00249
ACTGCGGTTTTGAAATAGATAGGGATCTAAACGCTGCAATTAATTTATCGCGTCTGGCTAAGGCGTGAAAGTCTACTGAGGGATAACCGCTGCCATGCTCCCGTTGAAGTAGAAAGTAAAGTCTAGTTTTGTCTAGGTTTTATATAGCAGGTTAATTAGAGGTTATAAATAAATGGAAATCGGTGTACCTAAAGAAACTAAAGATCAAGAATTTCGGGTGGGTTTGAGTCCTTCTAGTGTGCGGGTTCTCACGGAAAGCAGTCATACTGTGTTTGTAGAAACTATGGCTGGTGATGGTGCTGGATTTACAGATGATGATTACCGTAGTGCGGGAGCAAAAATTGTTGATACAGCAGAATCTGCATGGCATCGGGAGATGGTTGTTAAGGTCAAAGAACCTTTAAAAACAGAGTATAAGTTTTTGCGAGAAGACCTGTTATTATTTACTTATTTACATTTAGCGGCTGATCGGCAATTAACAGAAAATTTGATTGATGCTGGAACTTGTGCGATCGCCTATGAAACTGTAGAACAACCAGGAGTAAATAGACTACCTTTGCTCACGCCCATGAGCATTATTGCAGGACGGTTAGCTGTACAATTTGGGGCAAGATTTCTAGAACGTCAACAAGGTGGTAGAGGTGTACTTTTAGGCGGTGTACCTGGAGTTAAACCTGGTAAAGTCGTCATTTTAGGCGGTGGTGTTGTGGGAACAGAAGCCGCTAAAATTGCTGTAGGTATGGGTGCTGGAGTACAAATTTTAGATGTCAATGTAGAACGGCTATCTTATTTAGAAACTTTATTTGGTTCTAGAGTAGAATTACTTTATAGCAATTCTGCCCACATTGAAACCGCAGTTAAAGAAGCTGATTTAGTCATTGGTGCAGTGTTAATACCAGGTAAAAAAGCACCTATTTTAGTATCTCGTGAATTGGTGAAACAAATGCGTCCTGGTTCGGTAATTGTGGATGTGGCTGTTGATCAAGGTGGATGTGTGGAAACATTACACGCCACATCTCACACCAATCCAGTATATATTGATGAAGGTGTGGTACATTATGGCGTTCCTAATATGCCCGGTGCTGTACCTTGGACTTCTACTCAAGCTTTAAATAATAGTACCTTGCCTTATGTTGTGCAGTTGGCTAATTTGGGTGTGAAAGCTTTAGAAGTTAACCCCGCTTTAGGTAAAGGTTTGAATGTGAAAAATCATCGTTTAGTACATCCTGCTGTACAAGAGGTTTTTCCTGACTTGGGTAAATAGGTGACAGGTGACAGTTTGCCTGTTGCTGTTTTTCTTTTGTTTGCGCGAGGGGGTGGGTGTAAAAAATGGATGTTGTCAAAAAATGCCTGTATCTCTTGATAGGCTTGACTTTGAGGCTATTCATGTTCTCTAGACCCTCGCGCACCTTACACAGACTGGGTTTCAGCCTCCTGCTATTGCAATTCAAATTAAGTAAGTCGGCTTGAAAAAACCGAGGTATGTTACAAAAGGTAAATCCCCTGAAAGTCTCTTCCCTCTTGCCTTTTGCCTTGCCATAACGATAAATTTTAACGCCTACCTACTTACTCCCTATTAGGGATTGAAACTTAAAATATTGCCAACCTCTGCTTTCATTGGCTAATAAATTGCAATTCAAATTACTCCTATTAGGGATTGAAACAAATTATTTTCTCTGTCTAATTCCTTTTGATGGTTCAAATACAAATTGCAATTCAAATTACTCCCTATTAGGGATTGAAACCACCTATTGCATACATTTCCTTGCCCCTATTTTTTTACCCCCCTTATTTTCTCAAATTATTGCCACATCTCATCTTCAACCGTCTTGTCACCCGTTAAGGATGCTCCCATTAATTCTGGAAGGTTCTGCTTTCAATAATAGCAGATGCAGAGCCTCTATGATGGCATTCCTAGTCGGATACTGGGAAAGAGAGACGAGAGAACGGCTAAAGGCGAAATATAAGCAATTTTTATCTATTTTTTTATATTTCTCTTGTTAATGAATTGAGAAAAATTTGGTTACAAGAGCAAAAATTAAGAGATGATAGAGTTGATTGTATTAAAGGAAGATAATTGTCACCATGAATCAATTATTAGATGAATCACTGTCTTTGCAAATTGCCGAAAGTATCAAAAGTAAAGCGAAAAAACCTTTTGATAATGCTTATAAAGCAGTTTTAGTAACTGAGGGTGCAAAGTATGTTCAAGGTTTTATAGTTTTTAGTGGTCATCCATTCAAACCTGTTGAACACGCTTGGATTGAGTTAGAAAATGTAATTATTGATCCGACTTTTCCTCATTTAAAAAGAAAAGCAGAGAACATTTGGTATTTTCCTGCTCAAAGTTTGACGGTGAAAAAGCTGAAAGCAATTATTGAAGAATCAGAAGAAGATTATCCAGAAGATGATCCTTTACCCATTTATGGTGATGCACCTTATGAATATTATGGGGATGTAATGTTAGGTGATCAAAAATATTTGGATGCTTATCAAGCTGCTGAGGTTAAATGTCGAGAAATTAATGGTTTAGATGCTGAAAAAAATTAATATTAAATAGGAGTCAGGAGTCAGGAGTCAGGAGGGGAGGAAAAGTTTTTGAATAATAACTAATGACTAATAACTAATGACTTTAATACGATTTACCATCACTACCAAAGTATTCTCTGTAGCTGCAAATTTTATCACCGCGCACATCAAAGGCAACTGCAACCCGATTTTTATAAGGTTGTCCAAATAAGTTGCCTTCATCACGAAATTCAAAAATAACTGTTTTTTCGTTGCGGGTAATATTGTCTAAAGAAGTTAGCTTTAGTCCTGGTTTAAAAGCTTCAGAAACATATTCAAAAAATTCTTTTGCTCGTTCTTTACCTGTATTTAAACCTTGAAATTTACCCATTGGAAACCAAAAGGTAAAATCATCGGTAAGCATATCAAGAAAATTTTGCCATTCACCGGTTTCTAGTCCTTGTTTAAAATGCTCAAATGCTTGTTGAGCAGTTTTTAAAGTGTTTTCTGATGTATTCTTCATTGATGTTGTTATCAATTATCAATTATCAATTATCAATTATCAATTGATAAAAGAAGCGATCGCAGTTCCGTTATAGTTTTACTTGATAGTTTTACTATGGTTGTGCGATCGCCCTAATTAATTGATACCTAGCCAAAGGAATCAATTCATCAATTATTATATTTCTGATCTTGTGAATATTGGATGTAGTGTTATACCCATCAGGTGTTTCACCCCACGTTGATAATTTACAGCTATTTTCAGGTAAATAAACCACATTTTGATTTAGGTTTCGCGTCAACAATGTAGGGGCGTTCGCGAAGCGTGCTGGAAGCATCAGCATTCGGACAATTAATTATCGGTTTTTACCTAAGACTATCATCCGAATGCTTCGCCCTTACTGTGGTCTAAAGATATGAAAACTTTGCGTAGGGGTAATTCATGAATTACCCCTACTTTCGTTCCCTTTCGCGTAAGATTATCTATCTTCTTCTCTTCGTGTTCTACCCTTCGGGAACACCTTTGTTGAAAGATTTTTCGTGGTTCATTATTTAGCAATGTCCAATAAAATTAAAATACTGGACATTGCTATTAATTTTATTGGAAAAAGCCCATCAACTTGTCGAATAAACCACGTAAAAAGCGCATAAACGAAGGTTTAGGTACTTATTACACTGATGTAATTATACCTAACCTTTGTTTAATTTCTTCAGCTAAATTTGCTAAAGCAACTTCTATTTGTTCACCTGTTTGTAAATCTTTGAGTGATGATTTTTCCGCTGCTGCTTCATCAGCACCAATGATCACACAAAATCTAATTCCCTGTTTATCTGCGGCTTGAAATTGTTTACCCAATTGTTTTTTATCAAAATTGGTAACAACGTTAATTCCTGCTTGTCTTAATTGTTGTGATACCTTTAAATAAACAGGCATTAAATCTTCCTGCATATTCACTACCATTACCTGCGCTGGTGTGGGTGGTAATGTATTCAAAATCCCTGCTTTTAACAAGCGACTAATTAACCGCGTTAAGCCGATAGAAATGCCAACACCCGGCATTTTTTCCCCTAAAAACATTCCTACTAATTCTTCATATCTGCCACCAGAACAAATACTACCTAAAGCTTCATGTCCAATTAAACTTGTTTCGTAAACAGTTCCTGTATAATAGTTTAAACCACGAGCAATAGATAAATCAATACAGAAACGTTTATCAGCAACTCCTAAATCTCTGACTCCATTAATTACGGTTTCTAGTTCACTGACTCCTAAATTAAATTCTTCGGCTGATGGTAAGTTTAAACCTAGATATTTGAGTTTATCTAAGACATCATCAACGCTACCATCAATTTTGATAAACTCAATGATTTTCTCTGTTTGTTCTAAAGAAATACCTTCTTTTTCTAATTCTTGTTTAACTTTCGCTTCGCCGATTTTTTCTAAGTTATCAATGATGCCAATACAAGCTTTAATTTGGTTTTCAGCGACTCCTACAGATTGAAAGAAACCAGTGAGAATTTTTCGGTTGTTGATGCGAATGACAAAATCACCGATATTAATAGCTTCAAATATTTCGGTGATAATTGCTGGCATTTGGGCATCATACAATAAACTGAGTTTACCACGAGCCACAACATCAATATCACATTGGCGAAACTGCCGAAACCGTCCATCTTTTGCTCGTTCTCCCCGAAAAACTACATCCATTTGATAACGCGCAAAGGGAAAAGTTAATTCATTTAAATGCCGGGCAATATAAGCAGCAAAAGGAACAGTTTGATCAAATTTTAAAGCTCTTGCTTCTGAACCTGTTTCCCCAGATTTATCTTTTTCTGCTTGGCGATTTGGTGGTAAAATTGGATCAATACCATATATTATATTATCACCTTGATTGCCCTTGGCTTGCAGCACTTCTAACCTTTCTACTGCTGGGGTTTCAATGGGTGTAAAACCATAACTTTCAAAAACTTTACGAATTATATCTAATAAATATACTTCGAGACGCTTTTCGCTGGGAAGAAATTCGGGAAAACCGCTAGGAGTGGAAAAGTTGATTTTGTCGCTTTTTGCCATGCTTTTACCTTGTTGGTGAATAAGTAGTTATCATACTAAATTACAGCTATTTTCAGGTAAATGAACCACATCGTGATTTTGGTAATTGGTAATTGGTAATTGGTAATTGGTAATTGGTAATTGGTAATTGTTAGATTTCTTTCTGTAACCTGTAACCTGTCACCTGTCACCTGTCACCTATCACCTATCACCTATCACCTATCACCTGTCACCTATTCTGAATCATGAAACCACCAAGGATCTTTACTGGTGTTCATTTTAATCAAAAAGGCTTTTTTTCTGAGGAAGCGTTTTAAACCAGCAGGACCCATGCGCGAAGCTCCTAAACCAGAAAATTTAAAAGCATTTTTTTCTCCTTCGTGCATTATAGCTGTTAAACCGGCATCATTAATACTAATAGCTCCTACATCTAATTGCATTCCAATTTCTAATGCTAATTCTGCTGATTCTGCAAATATAGCAGCACTCAATCCATAAATAGAATCATTGGCTAAATCTATGGCTTCTTCTATACTAGAAAAAGGCATTATTGGCATAATTGGACCAAAGGTTTCTTCGTTCATGATTTTCATAAAATGGTGAACGTTGGTGATTACTGTGGGACGACACCACCAACCACCACCTATTTCTTCTACTTTACCACCACAGTGAATTATTGCTCCTTTGTCAACGGCATCTTTTAAATGTTCGTTAATAATTGCTGCTTGTTTTTCAGAAATGATTGGTCCTATTTCTCCGCTTTCAATTGTAGGATAAGCTAGTTGCAAACGATGGGCTTTTGTGACTAATAAATGATAAAATTCTTCATATATAGATTCAGCTACATAAATTCTTTCAATTGATAAACATGATTGTCCTGTGTTGACGACAGAACCCCAGACAATTGCGGAAGTTGCTAAATCTAAATCTGCTGATTCTAAGACAATTGCGGGATCTTTTCCACCTAATTCTAAGTATGCGGGAATGAAGTTTCTAGCGGCAGTTTCTGCTACTACTCTTCCTGTTTCTACACTACCTGTAAAACAAATTAAATCTACTTCTTCTATTAAAGCCGCTCCTGTTTGTCCTGCACCTTCGACAAAATTTAAGGCATCTCTTAAATGGGGAATTGTGTTTAATGTTTTCGTTAAAGGTGCAACAAACCGGGGTGTAATTTCACTCGGTTTTACTATCACCGCACAACCAGCTAATAAGGCGGGAATTGTATCAATTGTAGATAATAAAAGGGGAAAATTCCAAGGGCTAATTACACCAACTAGGGGGTAAGGAACAGCAGTTTGATGTAAAGCAATAAAGGGAATAGATGTATTTTTGGCGGTTTCTTGTAATAGCTGGGGGGCTAAATTACACCATCTATCAATGCTATTTAAAAAAGAGTCTATTTCTAATATTGATGTTGCTAATCTACCTGTATCATTGACCAAGGTATCTGTTAATAATTTGCGTTCTGTTAATATCGCTTGTTTCCATTGTTTTAATGCGTCAATTCTACCTTCTATACCGATTTCTTGCCAAGCATTTTGTCCCCTACGGAGTCGATGACATTGCTGAGAAAGCAATTTCGGGGGTGGGGGAATGATGACATAATCAAATTTACCTGTGCGGGGGTTGCGGACTTCTATGGGTTTTGTCATTGGCAGGAACAGGGACTAGGGATTAGAGAATTATTTATTCTTCAAATTATGCCTAAATTGGTGAGACGTTCAATAGTTTGTTTTTGTGTTTGAATGCAATGTTTTCGATCTATATTACCATCCAGCATGGTGTTAGGGGGGTAAAAATGTGAATTGATGTAACTTTGGGCGTAACGTTCCAAGCATTGACGGGAAAGTAAATTATTTAATGGAAATTATTGTTATTGGTCATATCTTGGTAATGAGTAATTGGTCAGTAGGTTAGAAAGTGGATATATCCCCGACTTCTTGAAGAAATCGGGTATCTGTTTTTAGGTTATCATAATATGAGATTTTATAGTAGATATTGACAACCATTATTTCATAAACAAATATGAACTTAAATTTACCTATCCTTAACCAAATCGCTAACTGCAAAAACTTACTCATTGGGGGGATGGGAGGAGGTTTTGATATTTTCTGTGGTTTACCGATTTACTTTGATTTGCGAAGTTTGGGAATAAAAGCTCATCTTGCTAATCTGAGTTTTTCTAACATTCAGTAAATGCTCAAAATTATGCAAAAACGACCACGAAGAATTGCAGAGAAAATTCCTTTACCTTAAATTATTATAACTGACGAAAAATATCTATTAAACCGTGAAATTAAGGTATTATTAAAGATGTTCACTGTATGATTTTAGTGATGTCTACTTCTCAAAAATTGCGGGAATTACTCGCAGGTTCGGAAATTATTGTTATTCCCGGTGTCTATGACTGTCTGAGTGCGAAGTTAGTAGAGAAAACGGGTTTTCCAGTTGCTGCTACTAGCGGTTTTGGTATTGCTGCTTCTACCTTGGGTTTACCTGATTATGGTTTTCTCACTGCTACGGAAATGTTCTATAGTGTGGGAAGAATAGCTCAATCAATTAATATACCATTAATTGCTGATTGTGATACTGGTTATGGTAATGCTTTAAACGTGATGCGGACGGTAAAAGATGCGGTACAAATTGGTTTAGCGGGCATAATTTTGGAGGATCAAGAATGGCCTAAAAAATGTGGTCATTTTGAAGGTAAGCGAGTTATTTCTATGCAGGAACACGCGGGAAAAATTCGTGCTGCTGTAGATGCTCGTGGTGATAGTGATTTGGTAATTATAGCCCGAACTGATGCACGCGCACCGTTGGGTTTAGAAGCAGCTATTGAACGGGGAAAATCTTATATTAATGCGGGTGCAGATGTTTTGTTTATCGAAGCTCCCCAATCTGTGAGAGAATTAGAAATTATTGCTGATTCTTTTCCTGATATTCCTTTAGTTGCTAATATTGTGGAAGGTGGAAAAACACCGGAAATTACAACCGCAGAATTACAAAGTTTGGGTTTTAAAATTGTCTTTTTTCCCTTGACTGCGCTGATGGTTGTCACTGAAGTAATGAGTAATTGTTTTCAACATCTAAAAGAACAGGGAAATACAGCTAATTTATCGGGTTTGATGGGTTTTCAAGATTTTCAAAATTTGATGGGTGTTCCTCAATATTTGCAAGTTGAAAAGAAGTATAAAGAGTAAGTTGGTGATTGGTGATTGGTGATTGGTGATTGGTGATTGGGAAAAATTAACTTTTAACTATCACCACATTGATCAATCTTTGGAGTTAGACTAAATAAGAACAGCATACAGTGATTAATTATGGTTAACTCTCCTTTAGTTTTAACAACTATCCCCACTGATACTTGGGTAGAAGCAACTTGGGAAGATTTTCTCACTTTTGCAGTTCAAGGAGTCAGGAGTCGTAGGGGCGAAGCATTCGGAAAATAGCCTGTGATAAAAATTGATAATTTATCGTCCGAATGCTTCGCCCTTACAGGAAAATAGCCTGTGATAAAATGTGATAAAAATTGATAATTTATCGTCCGAATGCTTCGCCCTTACAGGAAAATAGCCTGTGATAAAAATTGATAATTTATCGTCCGAATGCTTCGCCCTTACAGGAAAATAGCCTGTGATAAAAATTGATAATTTATCGTCCGAATGCTTCGCCCTTACAGGAAAATAACCTGGGACAAAAATTGATAATTTATCGTCCGAATGCCGATGCTTCCAGCACGCTTCGCGAACGCCCGTACAGGAGTCAGGAGTCAGTGGTTTGACTTTGCTTTTTCCTTCTGCCTCCTGCTTTGTCATAACGACAATTTTTCACACCCACTTGGTTAACTTTTGTAAATTTGAGAACTGGGGAAAATACAGCTTTTTAACTACCAATATCCTTAATATTTCGTTGTTTGCGGGATTGTAACGGAATGTTAAGAACTTTGATAAGTTTGGCGCAAGCAGCTATAAAGATTTACATTTAGTAATGTTCTGTGATTTTGAGAAAATGTTGGTTTTTTGGGTTGACATCTGGGAGTTTTTCGGTTAAATTATTTTTATTGGCTGGAAACAGCAATCTGTACCAAGAAAATTAAATACTGACTTTGCTTGTTACATCTTTGTTTCCGTAGCTTGGCGCAAATGCCCTTTGAAAGCTAAATGTAACAAGGTTTCCGTGAGTATAGGGTTTTTCATAACCTTTTCCCCGCAAGGGGATGGAAACCATTCCTCAGCCTTGGCCTCTTGAAGAACCTGTTCTTTTTCTTGTTTTTCATAACCTTTTCCCCGCAAGGGGATGGAAACATTTGATAAGCTTTTTAAATATGAAATGTGCCAAAAAAGTTTTGCACCCTCATTTTCGCAATAAACCCTAGCCATTCTCAAGATTATTGCTATAAATTCTCAACTATTTAACGAGTTTTGGTTTTTTCAGCGATTGATATTGACATACACTTTTTTTCTGGTATGATCCAAGGGAGTTATATATCTTCCAATAACCAGCAGGAATTATTTTCTAACTACACTTCTTTTAATACACTTCCTAAACTATTCACTAACTTATTAATATGCTCTTTTTCATGGGTTGCCATAATTGTAACTCTAATACGACTTGTTGGTACTGTGGGAGGACGGATGGCAGGAGCAAAAATACCCGCTTCCTTTAGCTTCTTACCTGCTGTTAAAGCTGTAGCTGCATCAGGTAATTGAAAACAGAAGATCGGAGATTGGGAAGGTAAGATTTTTAAGTTAAGTGTTAACTTAGTTAAATTTTCCGTAACCAAATGTTTTAAATAATCAACATTTGACCATAATCGCTGACGGCGTTCTGGTTGTTGTTGTACTATCTGAATTGCTGCTAAAGCTGCTGCTGTGTCTGCTGGTGATAGGGCAGTAGTGTATATCCAACTAGGTGCGCGGTTTTTGAGAAAGTCAATTAATTGATGACTTCCCGCCACATAACCGCCTAAACTTCCCAAAGCTTTGCTTAACGTGCCAACTTGGATTAACTCTCTGCCTGTACAACCAAAATGATCCACACAACCCGCCCCCGTTTTTCCCATAACTCCGGTAGCGTGTGCTTCATCTATCAGCAGCATACAACTATATTCGTCTGCTAGATCCAACAGTTCTGGAAGAAGACACAAATCACCATCCATACTAAAAACGCTGTCGGTGATAATCAAACAACGTCGGTATTTTTGACGTTCTTGGTTTAACTTTGCCGTCAACGCCAGAATATCACAATGGGGATATTCTATGATGGTTGCACCGCTAAGAATTGCCCCATTTTTTAAACTGGAATGGTTATATTGATCTGATAAAATTAAATCTCGCTTTCCCACCAAAGCAGTAATTGTACCGAGATTTGCTAAATAACCAGAACTAAATACTACAGCGTCTTGTGTTTGTTTGGTAGATGCGATCGCCTGTTCCAATTCCCTGTGTAATTCCCGATGTCCAGTGAGTAATCTAGAACCAGTGCTGCCAGTACCGAATTGTTGAATAGCTTGAATAGCAGATGTTTTTAAATTTTCATCTGCTGCTAATCCCAAATAATCGTTACTAGCAAAATTAATCACCTCTTGCCCAGATAACAGCACAACCGCACCGGGTAGACTGCCAATAGTTTGTACAGAACGATACCAATCAGCCCGATGAATAGTTGTTAGTGATTCCTGTATCCAAGCGTAAGGATTACTCATTTTGGATTTTAGATTTTAGATTTTGGATTTTCTAATTCCCAAGTCCCAATTTTCAACACAAATAAACAGATAATTTACTGATGACGCACGCAAAATACCTCTGTAACCTTCTTTCCTTTGTGTCCTTTGCGTACTTTGCGGTTCGTTAAAAAGACCAAAGCTGTCACCTGTCACCTGTCACCAGCCATCTGAACTACTTCACTACTGCTAAGATGAGCGATCGCTTGTTTAATCCAATCCTCCACATAGGCATCTTTAGTTAAACCGATATCTTCGCTAACAACGTGCAAAGCATGACTAACTTCATGGGGAGTGTAACCCAAAGCAAAGAGAGTCATTTGCACTTCTTCCAAAATACCTGGTGCTGGACCACCGGTAGCCACAAAAAACCCTGCTGACTTACGCCACTCAATCAGTTTACTTTTGAGTTCTAAAGATAAGCGTTCAGCAGTTTTCTTACCCACACCAGGGGTTTGAATGAGCATATTAATATTAGCAGCAATGATCGCCTGTACTAACTCTGGTAATTCCAAAGTATCCAAAAGAGCGATCGCTAAAGCTGAACCAATACCACTTACAGACAGCAGGTGACGAAATAAATCTCTTTCCGCAGGGGAAGAAAACCCATAGAGTACAGGAACTTCTTCCCGAATCTGGTAATGGGTAAAAATTTGTACCACATCACCAGTATTACTTAATTGGTTAGCGAGACGTTGGGGGATTTGTAAATCATACCCAATGCCATTTACCTCTAACGTGAGAATCGTGCGATTCGCGCTAACCGTTTGCACACCAGCCACAATACCTTTGAGATAGCTTATCATTTTAGGAACTTAAAGTATTTTAATCCTTCCATAATCCCCGCAGCACAATGCTTTTGTGCTAAGTAACGATATTCAGCAGGATACTGATTGTGCCATTGTAGTAATTCTGGTCTAGCATTACCGACAATGATACCCCGTTCCTCACCTACTGCGAATAAAGCAATATCATTACCTGAATCACCACAAACAACAGTCTGCTCGGCTGCAAATTGCCACTTTTGTCGTAGAAACTGCATTGCTTGACCTTTATCGCTGGTAAGGGGCAAAATGTCAAGGTCTATACCGCTACTATAAATTAATTTAATATTAAGTTGAAGTTTTTGCAATTCTGCCTCAAGTTGTGGTATAATACTTGCAAGTTTTTCTTCTAAGAAAAAACTGACCTTAAAAAGACGTTGTTCGGATTCTGGTTGTAATTCCAATTCGGGGAATTTTTGGGTAATCTCCAGTATAGATTCCCTTTGCCATCCGGGAGCAAGAATTTTTGACCATTGGGGATCGGGAGTATCGCTACCATCGAGATAAATTTCCGTACCCACAGATAAAACCAGTGCATCAGGTGGGATGAGGTTCTTTTCCTGTTGCAATTCGCGGTAGAGAATCGGAGAGCGACCTGTAGAGTAGACTATTTTTGTACCATGTTGTTGACGATGATTTTCGAGGCGATCGCTCAATTCTAGCAAAGCTTGATCATCACCAACAAGAGTATTATCTAGATCAGTTACAAATAAAAACTTAGTCACAGCGATATCCTCAACTTGCGTGCTTATTGACATCAATACTTGGAAAGATTATCGCAGACTGAGGAAAATTTAACATTTTTTATCAGAAGTGAGGAGTCAGTAAGGGTGTAGCACTGCTAAACCCGTACAGGAGTCAGAATATTTATTTATGACAGGAATCTATAAAAGCAACTTTTTTGATCATAATTCCATCAATTATCTTCTTACTTTGCACTTTGCTTCTTTGTGCATTTGCGCGAAACTTTAATACCAAGTATAATTAAAATAACGCTATTGAATAAGTGAATAAAAATCATGACTGAACAACTTTTAGACAAAGTTGATGATCACTATATTCCAGATGCTAATTTACTGATTACAGAAGACGATACACCTGTGGATAACTTTCCATCTGCAAAACAACAACGACTTTTAGTTAGTTCGCTTTACAGTGATTTAGAATTACAACCTTGTTTAATAGAAGCCAACGTAGGAATTTATCATACCGATGGAGAACCTGCAATAGTACCCGATGTCTTTATTAGTTTTGATGTGCAAACTCCCGAAGAATGGTGGAAAAAACAAAATCGTTGTTACATGGTGTGGAAATTTGGTAAATCACCAGAATTAGTCATGGAAATAGTTTCTAACCAAGAAGGGGAAGAACTCACCAAAAAACTGAAAATATACGAAAGAATGAAAGTCAACTATTATCTAGTTTACGATCCGAATCAAGAACTAGGAGAAGAAAAATTACACATTTATCAATTAGTCGGTAGACATTATGCAAAAACCTCAGAAACCTGGTTATCAGATATTAACTTAGGTGTGACATTTTGGGAAGGAGAATTTGAAGGGAGAAATGATATTTGGTTACGTTGGTGTGATCAACAAGGAATGGTAATACCTACAGGTGATGAACGTGCTGCAAGGGAGAAATTAGAAAAAGAAGAAGCACAAAGACGCGCCCAAGAAGCCGAAAATCGCGCCCAAGAAGCCGAAAATCGCGCCCAAGAATCTGAAAACCGCGCTCAATTATTAGTGCAGAAATTGAGAGAATTAGGAGTAGATCCTGATACAATTTAAAAGATGTTGGTAACGGGTAATGGGTAATGGGTAATGGGTAATGGGTAAATAATTATTTCCTATTTCCTATTCCCTATTCCCTAACTTTAAGGAATACCCGCTTGTTGAAAAATTTGTTCTGCTGAAATTACCAAACCTGGAAATAGAGAATCTTCTAAACTATCATTACCCCGTTTTGTTTGGGGACGTGCATCAGGATAAAATATAGTGACAGTTTTCGCTTTCGGATCTATTACCCAAACCCTCATTACACCTGCATCTAGATAATTTGTAGCTTTGGCACTCATTTCTCCAAAAGATTGATCAGGTGAGATAATTTCTATTACTAAATCTGGGGGAATAGGACAAGGTTCATTTTCAATGACATCACTCAGAAAACGGGAATAAGAAACATATAATAAATCTGGAACAGGGACCCAATCTTTACTGCAAAGTTTTAAAATAACTGCCCATTCTATACCTACTTCCCCTTTATTTTCTGCCCATTGTGTGAGAATTAAACATAATGCAATAGTTAATCGAGAATGGAATCTTTTTGGTGACATTTTTGGTATTGCTTCCCCGTTAACTAATTCATAAGTGATATCCTCTTCTGCAAGGTTGAGAAATTCTTCTAGTGTCAGTTGATGTTTAATAGCAATCATAAGTTTGTCAGAATGATAATATCCAGGATTTTAGGATTTACAGGATTTGGTTTATCTGTGCTTATCGGCGTTCATCCGCGTTCTATTTTTGATATTTTTTATTTTTTATTGATGGTAGATAACTTTTTTTAACGAACCACAGAGGCACAGAGGACACAAAGAAAAAATTAAAGTTAGTGAAGTTTAGATGTCTGCTTTTTTGGTTAATCTTGATTATATCAGATGTTATTTTTAAGGATATAAAATAACATCCTGTACATCCTTAAATCTTAGATATCATCTCAACTTCACTTGATAACCCACCAAATTCATTTTCCTCGTTCATAAACTTATCAAACAAATCAAAAAATTTATTTAACCCATCCGTTTCATCAACAGAATAAAATAAAATGATATCAGCCCAAGACTGAGAAGATTTAATATTATATCTTGACTGTATCCATTGTTGAAACCTATTCAAAGTTTCTTCCTGTTCTTTGAGAGGAAAACCCAAATCATTTCTTGCACCTATATAACCATCTAAAAATGCTTTTATTCGAGTCACATAAGGTTTACCTAAATACATTCCTGGACGGGATTTAATTCTTTTCATTAATTCATAAATATCAGTCATAATTTACCTCTTTGATTAAAAAAACTAAAAATATTCTTCCGTAATCTCAAAATCTTTACCTGCTAATTTATTCTCGTTCCCATACTCTGTATGGGCATGAATAATTGAAGGCTCTGCCTTCTGCTGTATACTAGAGTCAGAGACTCTATATAGCATTCCCAGTCAGAGACTGGGAACGAGTTGAATCACCAATTACTAATCACTTAAATCTCACAACTTAACTCATCAGCTTTTTGCGTAAACTTGCGATTTTCTCGATAGTCTACCCTACAATCTATAACAGCAGGGACATCTTGAATTAAAGCTTCTTTTAAAACAGGAATTAAATCAGTTACAGACTCAACGCGATAACCTTTTAAACCCATACTTTCCGCCAATTTAACAAAATCAGGATTTCCAAAATGGACAAAAGCAGCGTTACCTTTACCAAATTGATTTTCCTGTTTCCACTCAATTAAACCATAGCCACCATCATTAAAAATTAAGGTGACAAAAGCAGTACCCACTCGCAAAGCTGTTTCTAATTCTTGACAGTTCATCATAAAACCACCGTCACCGGTGACAGCGACAACTTTATGATTGGGATAGACTAATTTAGCAGCTAAAGCGCCAGGAATAGCAATTCCCATTGCGGCAAAACCATTAGAAATAATGCAAGTGTTCGGACTATGACAATGATAATGTCTAGCCATCCACATTTTATGTGCGCCGACATCAGAAATTACAATATCATCGGGTCCCATTACCTGCCGCAAATCATAAATTAATTTTTGTGGTTTAATGGGAAATCCATCATCATTGGCATATCTTTCATAATCTGCGCGAATATTTGGACGTAAACTAATAGCATAAGGATTAGGTTTACCTTGTCTATCAGCGACTTTTAAAATTTCATTCAGTGCATCAGAAATATCCCCTACTACTTCCACTTTGGGAATATAACTACTATCAATTTCTGAGGAAGTAGCTGCAATATGGACAATGGGAATATTACCTTCAGGATTCCATTTTTTAGGCGAAAATTCAATTAAATCATAACCAATTGCTATGACTAAATCTGCATGATCAAAACCACAGGTGATAAAATCTCTTTGTTGTAATCCTACAGACCATAAAGCCAAAGGATGGGTATAGGGAATTACTCCTTTACCCATAAAGGTATTAACAACAGGAATATTTAATTGGGTAGCAAATTGGGTGACAGCGTCACTAGCTTGGGCGCGAATTGCTCCATTTCCTACTAAAATGATCGGGTTTACTGCTTGGGAAATAACCGCAGATGCAGCGCGAATACTAGCAAAAGCTGCATAGGTTTTTTCAATGTGATCTCTTTGTAAAGGTTTGCCTTCTACAGGCATGGCTGCAATATTTTCTGGTAAGTCAATGTGAACAGCACCAGGTTTTTCTGTTTGCGATCGCTTGAAGGCTTTTCTGACTACTTCTGGTGTAATACTCGGTCTAACTATCTGTTTATTCCATTTAGTAACCGGGGCAAACATAGCCACCAAATCTAAATATTGATGAGACTCAATGTGCATTCTATCTGTTCCCACCTGTCCGGTAATAGCTACTAATGGCGCACCATCCAGGTTAGCATCAGCTACACCAGTCATTAAATTAGTAGCACCAGGACCAAGAGTAGAAAGACAAACCCCCGCCTTACCAGTTAACCTCCCATAAACATCGGCCATGAATGCAGCACCTTGTTCATGACGAGTGGTAATAAATTGAATGGAGGATTTTTTTAAAGCTTCTAAAACGTGCAGGTTTTCCTCACCAGGTAAACCAAAAACGTACTGTACACCTTCATTTTCTAAACACTGTACCAATAATTCAGCAGTATTCATGATTATTTCCTCAAAGTAATAATTAAAGGAGTCAGGAGTCAGGAGTCAGGAGGAAGAAGAAAGAATGAATTTTTAAACTTTTGCCTTTTGCCTTCTTACTGTCACCTGTCACCTGTCACCTGTCACCTCATCCAAACTGTCTTGATATTCACAAATTCATGAATACCTTGAATACTTAACTCTCTTCCATATCCAGAACGTTTAATACCCCCAAAAGGTAAACGCGGATCAGATTTAACCATGCCATTAATAAATACTGCCCCGGCTTCAATTTCTTGAATGAGGCGATTTTTTTCTGCTTCATTATTTGTCCAGGCACTTGCACCTAACCCAAAGGGTATATCATTAGCTAATTTGATCGCTTCATTAATATCCCTAACTCGGAATAATAAAGCCACTGGTCCAAAAAATTCTTCCTTTGCAATAGGATGTTCTACCGGGATATCTATAATAATAGTAGGTGGGTAAAAATTGCCAGGTTGATCTTTTAAAGCATTACCACCTGTGAGGACTTTAGCACCATTTTCTACCGCAATTTTCACCTGATTTTCTAAATCTTGGAGAATATCGGGTGTTGCTAATGGTCCAATATCTGTATCATCAGCCAAAGGATCACCGATTTTCAAAGTTTGAAATTTTGCTAAGAGCATTTTTTCAAACTCATCGGCAATTTGATCAGCAATAATAAACCTTTTAGCTGCGATACAAGATTGACCATTATTGATCATTCGTGCTGTGACTGCGGTGGCTACTGCTAATTCTAAATCAGCACTTTCTAAGACTATAAAAGGGTCACTTCCCCCTAATTCTAAGACAGTTTTTTTAATTTGTTTACCAGATGCAACCGCTAAAGAAGCACCTGCGGGTTCACTTCCAGTTAATGTAGCAGCTTTGATCCGATCATCTGCCATTAAATCAGCTACTTTTGTAGCACCTATTAATAATGTTTGAAAAACTCCTTGGGGAAAACCTGCACGGTTGATAATATCTTCTATTGCTAAGGCACATTGGGGGACATTAGAGGCGTGTTTGAGTAAACCTACATTGCCCGCCATTAATGCCGGTGCTGCAAACCGAAAAACTTGCCAAAAAGGGAAATTCCAGGGCATAACGGCGAGAATAACCCCCAATGGTTGATATTTTATGAAGCTATGACTTGCATCGGTTTTAACTGAGACATCAGCTAAGAAACTGGCAGCATTTTCGGCATAATAACGACAAACCAGGGCGCATTTTTCCACTTCTGCGATCGCAGATTTTAAGGTTTTACCCATTTCCAAGGTCATGATTTTGGCAAAATCAGCCTTTTCCTGTTCTAAAATATTCGCTGCTTGGAGTAACCATTGCGATCGCTCCTCAAAACTTGTCTGACGATACTCCTGAAAACTTTGTTGGGCTAATTCCACTTTAGCCGCTATTTCACCATCCTCAAGCGGTTCAAATACTTTCAGAGTTTCCCCCGTAGCGGGATTAATGGTAGCAATAGCCATTCCCTGATCTCCTGTTAAAAACTAACTTCAGGTAGTTTCCTAGTGTTACACACATTCACGATAGCAGCTACTATCAAAATTGGGTGTTGCTTAACAAAGGCAGGAGATATGGAAACCGTTGTCAAATCAATGTGGTGGAATTTCTAAAGGTATATTACCTAAAAGTCCTTTGCGAAAATCGCTAACTAAAGTTCTAGCAGCGCGTTCAACATCTCCTTTATAACGATGTTCTGCGAGAACGTGCAAATATTCTTCTCCTGTGTGAATAATAGAATCAACTTCGTAGCGTGAAAGTAATGGGTGTGGTGGTAATAAATGAGGATGGCTTTCTTGCAGTTCGTTTAAAATATCTACAAAAGCAGCCGCCACTAATTGATTATCATAGGATGCTTCGCCAATATCATCACAAATTGCTAATTTGACTGCGGCTGCTTGATCATCTAATCTAGCAGGAATAACACCAGGTGCATCTAATAATTCTAATTGTTCAGAAATTCTCACCCATCGTAGTTGACGAGTCACTCCCGGACGCGCTGCACTTTCAACAACTCGCTTTCCTAACAAACGGTTAATTAATGCTGATTTTCCCACATTTGGAAAACCAATGACGACTGCACGGACAGGACGGGGTAACATTCCTCTTTGTTTTCGGCGTTCATTCAATTCTACCCCTGCTGCTTGCGCTGCTTTAGCTATGGCTGTGATACCTTGACCATGTTGAGCATTAGTAAAATAAGGGACTTGTTCTTGGCTTTTAAACCATTCTACCCACAGCGATCGCACTTGGGGGTAAATCATATCTAAACGGTTAATTACTAACACCCGCGACTTACTCCCCACCCATTCATTCATTTGCGGATGGTTTGTAGCTAAGGGAATACGTGCATCCCTCACTTCTAATATCACATCTACCCTTTTTAACTGTTCTTTGAGATTTTTTTCAGCTTTGGCAATGTGGCCAGGATACCATTGAATAAGATTTAATTTGTAATTTTGTGTGATGGACATTGGTGATTGGTGATTGGTGATTGGTGATTGGTGATTGGTGATTGGTGACTGGTGATTGGTGACTGGTGACTGGTGATTGGGTAAAAATAACTAATAACTAATAACTAACAACTAATAACGTAAGTTGCTAGTTATGCAAGAAAGGCTCTCAAATCGAAGTAACAAGGATAAGTAGATAGCAATAAAGCAGGGAACACAATCATAATTCATTCTTTTTCCTGACTCTTGACTCCTGACTCCTGACTCCTGACTCCTATTCCTAACTAGCAACTTGGGTTAATAACCTTGATGTAATATTAAACGATTGCCATCGGGGTCATAAGCGTAAATTTCTCTACCGTGGGATGCTATAGAAATCTTTCCCGGTGGGGGATAACCTAAAGATGTGAGGTGTGCGATCGCATTTTCTAAATTACTCACTTCTATACACAAACTTAGCGGACTTTTGCTATTGCTTACAAATTCTGATTCATCATTTTTCTTTGGTTTAAATATACCTAAAGTTAAACTCAGGATGTTAAACTCTGCATAAACATTAGGTATCATCTTTTTTGGTTCTTGTTCTAGTAACTGAATATAGAAATTTACCAATTGATCAAAATTTACCGTGCCAATGGTGACTAATACATTATTATATTCCATAAATGAATAAATTATACAAATTTTATAAAATTATTATAAAATTATTATAAAATTATTAAAATTTAGGAACAGGCAAGATGCCTATCCCACAATTATCACATTAGATTAGATTAGTTCAAAAATTTCTCGACACATCTAACAAAGATTTCTACACCCATAGCTAACGCTGTTTCATCAAAATCAAAACGCGGATGATGATGAGGATAATTTAATTTTTTCTCAGCATTGGCAGAACCTAAAAAGAAATAACAACCAGGAACTTCTTGCAGGAAAAATGACATATCTTCACTACCCATAATTTGACATTCTGGGATAATATTCACAGGTGTTTCTACTACTGTTTCTGCTACACTTCTCACTAACTCTGCTATTTCTGGATCATTAATGACTGGAGGATAAAGATTGACATATTCTAAGTCATAATTAGCGCCATGAGTTTGACAAACTCCAGCAATAATTTGTTCAATCCGTTTTTCAAAAAATCCTGCTAAATCAGTGTTAAAATATCTGATAGATCCACTCATCCTTGCTGTATCAGCAATTACATTCATTCTTGTGCCGGCGTGGAGTTCACCTATTGTCACTACTGCTGATTCTAAGGGGTTGACGTTCCGCGCTACAATTGTTTGCAAGGCGTTGACAATTTGGGCTGCAACTACCACTGAATCAACTGTTTGATGAGGTAGCGCACCATGTCCACCTTTGCCTAAAATTGTACAGTTAAAATAGGAGATAGCTGCCATAAAAGCACCTGGACGAACTCCGACAATCCCCACTGGCAGATCATTCCACAAATGTAAACCGATCATGGCATCAACATCTGGGTTTTTCAAGACTCCAGCTTCAATCATCGGTTTTGCACCACCTGGGCCTTCTTCTGCGGGTTGGAAGATGATTTTTACAGTACCGCTGAATTCTTGACGATGTTGTTGTAAGTAGTATGCTGTACCCATTGCGATCGCTGTATGTCCATCATGTCCGCAAGCGTGCATCACTCCATCATGCTGGGAGCAATAAGGTACTTCATTTTCCTCTTTAACTGGCAGAGCATCCATATCAGCACGGATACCTAAAACTTTATCAGATCCAGATTTTTCACCTTTGATAATAGCCACAATGCCAGTTTCCGCAATACCGGTTTGATGTTCTATTCCCCAACTTTGCAACTTTTGGGAAATATACTCAGCAGTCAGTTTTTCTTGAAAACCTAACTCTGGTTTTTGATGTATGCGTCGTCTCCATTCTATTAACTGCGGTTGTAAAGCACGAATTTGTAACCGCACATTAGCAAGATTTTCAGTATTAGAATTTGGGATAGTAGAAATCATAATGGGTAATGGGTAATTGGTAATTGGTAATGGGTAATGGGTAATTGGTAATTGGTAATTGGTAATTGGTAATTGGTGGTAATGGGTAATGGGTAATTGGTGGTAATTGGTAATTGGTAATGGGTAATTGGTAATTGGTAATTGGTAATTGGTAATGGGTAATTGGTGGTAATTGGTAATTGGTAATTGGTAATTGGTAATTGGTAATTGGGTTATTCATCTTCCCAGTCACCAGTCACCAGTCACCAGTCACCAGTCACCAGTCACCAGTCACCAGTCACCAGTCCCCACTCCCCAGTCACCAGTCACCAGTCCCCACTCCCCAGTCCCCAGTCACCAGTCCCCAGTCACCAGTCACCAGTCACCAGTCACCAGTCCCCACTCCCCAGTCACCAGTCCCCAGTCACCAGTCACCAGTCACCAGTCCCCAGTCCCCAGTCCCCAGTCACCTACAATAATCTTTCCCAGTCTAAATTAGATCCAACTTCCGCTAGTTGTACTAGGTTATTTGGATCTTCTAAAAAAGGTAAACAACCTAAAACGGGGATGTGAGTAAATGATTCAATTAACTCCGGTGGTGTTAAGTCAGCTATTTCCTCATCAAACCGTGGTTGTGTACAATTAAGGACAATTCCCTTCAAATTTATCTTAGCCTGTCTTGCCAATGCTACATTAGCCACAGATTGAGCGATCGCACCCAATCGCACAGGTACAACTAAAACCGTAGGTAAACGCCATTCACCCGCTAAATCAGCTACCGTCAATTCATCCGTAACTGGTGAACCTAACCCTCCCAAAGATTCCACCAACAAAAAATCACTTCGTTGTTGCAACTTTAACAAAGTTTGCCAAACCAAACCTAAATCTATAGTCCGATTTTCCTTAGCAGCGGCAATGGGTGGCGCTAGAGGTGCTTGAAAATACAAAGGCGTGAGTTCTTCTGGAGTCTGACTTAGTGTAAAAAGTGACTGATATAACTCCTTGTCACCCTCCCCAGATTGAATGGGTTTCATAATCCCCAAGCGGCTTTGAGGGCGATATTTTTGCCAATAGGCTGCTAGAGCGGTAGTCAAAAAAGTTTTACCAGCCCCCGTATCAGTTCCTGTAATTAGTAATGTGTTTGACAATTTATTTACGAATAATTACTGTAAATGAAAAAATTTAGCCCAACCGGAAAATAGCTGGACTATCTTTAATTTAGCGTTAATCGCGCTAATTACTAGGCGTAATTTCTGGTGTGAGAGTAGTTTCCGGGATGGGATTATTTTCTGGTAAGTCTGTACCGGGTGTTTCCGTGAGTGTGGGGGTGGGGGTTTCGGTGGGAGTTGAGGTTTCGGTAGGGG